>JBEKTJ010000150.1:0-21130 GCA_049516155.1 Bryobacteraceae bacterium | reverse complement strand
CGCTGGATGGCTCGCCGGCTTCTTTGGTTGTATTGCTGCAGATCCTGAGCGTGGGGCTGGCGGCTGTCATCCCTCTGGGCGCTGGCGCCGACCGCTGGCGGCTCGGGCCGAGTTGCGCGTCCGCTGCTCTGCTGGCTGGGCTGGCCTATCCGATCTTCGCGCACTGGGTTTGGGGCGGCGGATGGCTGGCTCAGTTGGGAACCAATTATGGATTAGGGCATGGGTTCCTGGATGCGGGAGGGTCGGGTTGCATTCAGGCCGTAGGTGGATTGACGGCTCTGGCTGTCACATGGATTTTGGGCCCGCGCCGGGGTAAATACCCGATGCATGGCATGCCCGCCGCCATCCCTGGCCATGACGCTTCGATTGTCCTATTCGGCTGCTTTCCCACGCTGGTCGGATGGTTAGGATTGAATGCGGCAGGCGCGATGCTTTTCGCCGGCGCAGAATCCGGCCGGACGGTGCTCATAGCGGTGAATACCACGTTGTCCGCAGCCGCGGGCCTGCTGGCTGCGCTAGCCATCAGTGCCTTTCGGTTCGGCAAACCGGATGCGTCTCTCTGTGCCAATGGATGGGTTAGCGGCCTCGTCGCCAGCAGCGCGGCGTGCGCCTTTGTGACGCCCGCGCAGGCAGTTGCGATCGGCTTAGTGGCAGGCGGCGTGGTCACCGCCGCGGTGGCCTATACTGAATGGCCTCTGTCGATCGACGACCCCGGCGGAGCGGTCTCCGTGCACGCCGCCGGCGGCCTGTGGGGCCTGCTGGCGCTGGGGATCTTCGCGCGCTTTCCGGATGGCGCTTCCGGGCAGTGGCTAGCGCAGCTTGTAGGTATCGCGACGCTAATTGGATTTGTACTCCCCCTGACGTACACGCTCAATTGGCTGTTGAATCGGGTTTACTCCCAGCGGGTGGACCCGGAAGGCGAGCGGCAGGGCATGGATCTGTATGAGTTAGGCGCGGGGGCCTACCCGGAGTTTGTCACCCACAACGAAGAATTCACACAACAGTGAGTCGGTCCGCTGGTGCAGGGTTTTATCAAGAACCTATAGCACTGGCCAAAGCATGGCCATGCGGTCCCATAAACAAAATCTATTGGCCAAACCGTTGCCAGAGGATCTGTTTGCATCGATAATGAAAGGGCTGAAATCGAGACGGAAACCCAATAATGAGTACCGAACTGCAAGAATTCCTACAGCTTCACTATGCCGAACTGGAAGAGCTGAACCTGCGCGCCAAGGAACAGCGGATGAGCCGCGTTCCGATGCACCAGATTCAGGAGGAGCGCCTTAAGTATCTGACCGACGAGAAACGCATCAAAGCCGTGACTTTGCTGTTCAGCGACCTCGAAGGCCGGCTGCACATGCTCGACTACGACAAGAAGTTTCTGCTCAAGAGCTGGGACAACCTGACTTTCGACGGCTCTTCGATTCGTGGCTTCACGGCGCAGAAAGAGAGCGACTTGCGGCTGGGAGTCGATTGGTCCGCCTTCTATTGGGGTCCGGCAGACATTTTGGGCGCAGGGAAAGTGATGGTCTTCGGCGACGTCATCGACAAGGACGGCGGCCCCTACGGCGCGGATCTGCGCGCGGTGCTGAAGGCCTATGCCAACGCGGCTCACCAAAAGGACGGCTACACTCTAAACGCGGCGAACGAGATTGAGGGCTTCCTCTTCAAGGGGATCGACGCCGAGCGCCACTACCATGAAACCGGCAAATTCGAGTACGTCAGCGCGGGCGGTTATTATCACTCCCTGCCGGGCGATACTCTGCGAATGTTCATCGACACATCCGCCGAGGTGCAGCGTGCGATGGGCTTCCAGAACGAGAAAGATCATCCTGAGGTGGCCCCCTCGCAGTTCGAGATCAACTATGGCTATGCCGAAGTGGTGGCGGCCGCCGATCAGATCCAAATCTACAAATTGATTTGCCGGCAGGTCGCGAAGAAAATGGGGCTAACCGCATGCTTCCTGCCCAAGCCCATCGTAGGAGTCAATGGCACCGGCATGCACACGAACGTGTCGGTCAGCAAGGAGGGCAAGAACCTGTTCTGGGATCCGGAAGGGTTGGAGAAAATGAGTCCGTTCTCCTGGAAGTTCGTCGACCGGATCCTCACGCATGGCAACGATCTTTGCCTGTTGATGAATTCCAGCGTCAATGCCTACCGCCGGCTCGACCCGCATTTCGAAGCGCCCAACCAGCTCAAGGCTTCGGCCACGGATCGCGGC
The DNA here is from genome assembly GCA_049516155.1 of Bryobacteraceae bacterium. Classification (GTDB taxonomy): domain Bacteria; phylum Acidobacteriota; class Terriglobia; order Bryobacterales; family Bryobacteraceae; genus Bog-159. Next base: position 18,909 of record JBEKTJ010000150.1, on the reverse strand, counting down.
TCGATGATCCGCATCCCGATCGGTAATTCGCGCAGCGCGCGCGTGGAAGTGCGCGCCGTCGCTCCCGATGCGAATCCGTACCTGGTGCTGTACGGGATCTTCAAGACCGGCATCGAAGGCGACATCGCGGAGATCGACAATCTGCGTAACGCGCCCCGGTACCTGCCGGATAACATTTACGACGCGATCGAGAACTTCAACAAGTCCGAGTGGACCACGCGGCTGCTGGGCGAAGATGTGAAGGGCCGTTATGCCGATCTGAAGAAGGCCGCCGCGGATCGCTGCCCGCGGGCCCTGGGCACCGTGGTGAAGTCGCCGGAAGTGCAGTACCACCACGAGGTTTACACCCAATACCTGTGGAATATGTTTTAGCCTAGAGGTGGTGGGCGTTATTGTTCAAGTGAGCGTCTCGTCCGGCGGTATTCCCAAGCGTGCGATCGCGGGGGGAATGATCACGCCGCTGGGTCTGGCGGGAGACGCTTACGCGCACCCTGCGATCCATGGCGGTCCCCGCCAGGCGGTGCTGCTGATCGCTGCCGAAACCATCGACGAATTGAAGGGGCGCGGGTATCCCGTATTCTACGGCGCGTTGGGCGAGAATCTGACAACGCGCGGATTGGACCGCTCCGAATTGCGCATCGGCCAGCAGCTTCGCGCCGGCGGCGCGGTCCTCGAGATCACTAAGGTGCGCGGACCCTGCACCGCTTTGGATGTCTACGGCGAGGCCATCAAGCGGGAAATCTACGACGCGCGCGTGAATGCCGGCGATTTCGATTCGCCACTCTGGGGGATGAGCGGCTTTTATGCGCGGGTAGTGCAGCCGGGGCCGGTACACCCCGAGGATGCGGTTCTCATTTTGACGTTGCGGTGTTGAAATAGCTATTTCTACTGGCTGTAAGGTGCGCTTTACGCGTCGAAAGGGTTGCGGAAGTCACCCCTCCGAATGGAGACCGCCGCCTTCGTCCAGCATTTCGCGGACCTTGGCCAGCAGCACGTCGGACGTGAAAGGCTTGTTCAGGAACGCCTTGGGTGGATCGCCCGGCTGGCTGTGGTATGGGTTGTCGCGGTATCCGGACATATAGAGTATCTGTAAATCCGGGTTCTTGCCCGCAAGCTGTCGGCCGAGCTCAATGCCATTCATCTGCGGCATCACCACGTCGGTCAGCACCAAGTCGATTTTATGCGAGTTCTTCTCGTAGACCGAAAGCGCGGCGCTGCCGTTGGCTGCCTCCATCACCGTGTATCCGCCATTGTGGAGCACCGCGGACACCAGCTTCCGTACTCCCTCTTCGTCATCGACTACCAGGACGGTTTCGGAGCCTTTGGAGGCCGCCGCCCGGCGCGGCGCGGGCATAGTAGCGGCCGGCTCCACGCGCGGCAGGTAAATCTCGAATATGGTGCCGCAATTCACCTGGCTGTAGACGGTGATGTAACCCTCGTTCTGCTTCACTGTTCCATACACCATGGATAGTCCCAGACCGCTGCCTTTGCCATGCTCCTTGGTGGTGAAGAAGGGTTCGAACAATCGCGATCGGATCTCGGCGTCCATGCCCGATCCCGTATCGCTCACGGCCAGCATCACGTAGGGGCCGGGCTTCACGCCGGCCTTTTTGGCGGCCGTCTCGTCCAGCTCGATGTTCGACGTTTCGAGCACCAGCTTGCCGCCGTTGGGCATAGCTTCCCGCGAGTTGGTGGCCAGGTTCATGATGGCCTGTTGGATCTGGGAGCCGTCGATCTGGATATAGCCGAGGTCTGTGCCCGGCAGGATCATTAACTCCACGGAATCGCCCAGCAGCCGCCCCAGCATCGGTTCCATGCCCGCAATCACGCGGTTCAGGTCGGTGACCCGGGGCTGCACCATAGGGCCGCTGCTGAACGTGAGAAGCTGGCGCGTCAACGCGGCGGCGCGCTCGCCAGCATACAGAATCTCATCGGCGAATCGGCGCAGCGGGCTAGTGGTGGGGATCTGCATGCGGAGCAGATCGCTGTACCCGGTAATCACTGTCAGCACATTGTTGAAGTCGCCCGCCACTCCGCCCGCCAGGCGGCCCACCGCATCCATCTTGCGAGCGTGGCTGAGCTGCTCCTCGAGCTGCCGGCGGGCGGTGATGTCGCGGAATACCAGAATGGCGCCCTGCAGCCGGCCGTGCTCGTCGCACAGCGGCGCGGCGCTCTGTTCGATGGCAATCTCGGTTTGGTCCCGGGCCACCAACAGGATTGGGCCCAAGTTATGGGAGGTCGCCCGTGTGCGGATGGCGTCCCCAGCGGGATTTCCTGCGGGCTCGCGGCTGCCTTCTTCGATGACGTGCAAAATAAAGCTCAAGGGCCGTCCCAGGGCGTCGGCGCGCCGCCATCCAGTCAAAGCTTCGGCCACCGGATTAAGAAATGTGATGCGCTCCTCCCGGTCGGTGGCCACCACGCCGTCCGCAATGCTGGACAACGTCGCGGACAGCATGCTGCGGCTTCTGTGGAATCCGGAGACCAAAGCCGTTAAAGCCACTGAGATGGCCACAAACGATAGCAGCGTGGCGGCCAGATTTGGGCCGCCCTTGTACCAAGGCTCGCGCATTTCGGCGAGTAATGCGCCCAGCGCCACCGTCGACAGCGCAGTGGCCGAAAATCCGCCGACGTGCCCGTAATACCATGCGCCGGCGAATACCGCGACCAGAAACGGGAGGAAGAAATTCGGCTCCAGCAACGGGCGTAACAGCAGGGAGACGAGTACCGCCAACGTGGTGAGGGCCAGCGCGAAGACGCTGCTGTGCAGGGATGAGTCTTTGAGCTGGAACACGGTCGGCTCAGTTACAGAATACTATACTGGCCGCTGGTTCACGCCGTGGCGCAACGAAATCCATGTTGGAAAGGCGGAGGTTATGTGGCGCCATGCTTGTAGACGAGAAAGCCGAAGTCACAACGAGTGCCCCAAAAGTCATCCGGACAACACGCCCCAGTGTTTTTCCGCTCCTGGCGGTTTACCATCGTAGGCTGCCTGCCAGCCCGTCGCTCCTCACACGCTGCGGTCTTTGATCCGCAACGGGTCTGACGGTTGTGTCAGTTCGTGGATCTGTTCTGAATTCAATGCGGACGCCTTCCCCCGGAGATCCGAATGCCCGCTACGGCTGTAGCGTCAAAGTGGCGGTGCCAGCGGGACCGGCGTAAACCAACTCCAGCGCACGGATATTCTTTTCCTTGCCGCGGTAGGGGAAGAATATCAATCCCGCCTGGGGAAGAGCGCGGTCCCCCTCCAATAGCGCGGCTCTTTGAACGCGCTGCCACATCGCCCGTTGCAATTCCAGCGGCATATGCACCGGAGCTGCCGGCTCCTTCTCTCCATTCTTCCCGCCAGTGCTGATGCTGGTATTCGACTTCGATTTAGCTTCCACGGCAACACTGTCCTCCCATACCGGATCCTTCAGCGACCGGAACACCATCCCAACGGGCTGGCTGGGCAAGGTGGTCGTCTTCTTCCCGTAGACGCGAAGTGAAAAGTCGTCGACGGATATCTTCAGGCGCGCCCCGGCCGGACCGTACAACCCGGTCTCCACCGCCACGTAATCCTCCGTGCTGTAGTTCGTGTCGTCGGGCATTGCAATGATATGGCCAATGAATTCAGCTCCTACCGTGACCGTGCCTGCCGCCGCGTGGGCCTGATAATCGGCAGGAGCCGCTCTCGGCGGTATGCCTCTCGTCTCGTTGGCTTGCAGGTCTTTACCCGGCGCGGCCGGCGAACCTGGCGGATTCTGCCCCTGTGCGCCAAGCCACAGGCCCGTAGTGAAGAGAAGGGTTCCAAACGCCGGCAAATGTCGCATTGCTCTCAACCTAACACAAGTGAAGACATCCAAAGGCATTTCGCCCTTGCTGCAAAGCGACCGGGGACGTGCGGGTGGGCGATTCCCATCGCCTCGATTCGCAAGTGAACCGGATCTGGTTTGAATTGCGCCGCGGGTCCGCTACTTCCCAGGGACCGGCAGCCAGCCGCGCGTAAGGAAGTCGGCCAAGCTGAACACCAGAAGGATGCCCAGCCACAACATCCCACCGCCCACCACCACCTTGGTCAGTATCGTACTGTGGCGCAGGTGCATGAAAAAAAGCGCCACCAGCAGCATCTTCACCACCGCGATGAACAGCGCCATCACGACATTGAAGGCCCCTAAGTCGATGGTGGCCACCAGCGTCGTGGCCGCCGTCAGAATCAATAGCGACACGAAAACCAGCGTATAGGTCTTGATCGAATCCACGTGTTCATGCATGTTAGTGTTGATGACGCGCTATCAAGTAGAGCAATGGGAACAGGAAAATCCAGATGATATCGACGAAGTGCCAGTATAGGCCGCCGATGTCTACCGGAGTGTAATATGACGGAGAGTATCTTCCCTTGTATGCGTGCCACAGTAGAAACAACATGAGACCCTCTCCGACCACCATGTGCAGGGCATGCAGCCCGGTCATGGTGAAATACAGGGAGAAGAAAAGTTGGGCCGGTCCTTGGTCTCCGGGCGGAACGCTTTCCAGGTGGAATGTAGGTCCGGGTACGTGATGCTCCGCGAATTTCGTCTCCCACTCAAGCCCCTTGATACCCAAAAAGACTCCGCCGAATAAAATCGTCAGGATCAGAAACACGATCAGCGCCTTGCGGCTGCCCACCTGCGCCGCGCGTACGGCAAGCACCATCGTGAAACTGCTGCATATCAAGACAGCCGTGTTAGCCGCGCCCAGCCATACGTCCATCGTGTTACTCGCCGCGCCGAACACAGACGCGAACGTTCTTCGATAGACCGAATAAGCCAGGAACAGGCCGCCGAAGAACATGACCTCCGTAACCAGGAAGATCCACATTCCCAGCGTGGAAACTTCCTTCTGCTGCGCCGGCGTCTCGAACTGCTCCTGCAGTTCGGGGACTTCGAGATGACTATCCAACTTTGGCCTCCTCCATCGCGGCCAGCGCGGCGTAATCGTAAGCCTCCGTCGTGACGATCGGCGTCTCTTCGAAATTGTGAGCGGGCGGGGGCGAAGCCGTCTGCCATTCGAGGCCGGTCGCGCCCCACGGATTGGGCCCGGCAATGGGTCCGTACCGCAACGACCACATAAAGTAGATCAGGGGCATTAGATACCCGACGGCCAGCACCGACGCGCCCGCGGTGGACATAACATGCAGCACCTGAAACTCATCCGGGTAGGTCCAGTAGCGCCGGGGCATGCCCAGATAGCCGAGAATGAATTGCGGAAAAAATGTCAGATTGAAGCCCAAATAGATAACTAGGGCGGAAAGCTTCGCCCAGCCCTCGGGATACATGCGGCCGGACATCTTAGGCCACCAATAATGCAGGCCGCCCAGATAGGCCATAATCGTGCCGCCCACCATAATGTAATGGAAATGGGCAACCACGAAGTAGGTGTCGTGAACATGCACATCCACGCCCAGGCATGCCACAAACAATCCGGTTAGCCCGCCCACGGTGAACAGGCCGATAAACCCGAACGCATACAGCATGGGGGTCGCGTAGGATATGGAACCTCCATGCAGTGTAGCGGTCCAGTTGAACACTTTAATGGCGGATGGGATAGCCACAAAATAGCTGAGGAAAGAGAACACCAAGGCGGCGTAAACGGACTGGCCGGACACAAACATGTGATGGCCCCAAACCAGAAAGCCGAGCACCGCGATGGCCACGCTGGAAAACGCCACCACCTTATACCCGAAGACCGGCTTCTTGGAAAAGACCGACACCAATTCACTGATTACGCCCAGGCCCGGCAGGACCATGATATAGACCGCGGGATGCGAGTAGAACCAGAACAGATGCTGAAACAAAACGGGATCGCCGCCGCGCGCGGGATCGAAAATACCGATGTGAAGCGTCCTTTCGCCTATCAACAGCACCAGCGTGATGGCGATCACTGGGGTGCCCAGCACCTGAATCAGAGCGGTCGCGTAGTTGGACCACACAAATAGAGGCAGGCGGAACCATGTCATTCCGGGCGCCCGCATGCGATGCACCGTTACAATGAAATTCAGACCGGTGAGAATCGAGGAAAATCCGGCGATGAAGATACCCAGCCCGGTAGCGATTACATAGGTATTGGAATAGTTGGTGCTATACGGTACATAGAAAGTCCACCCGGTGTCCACGCCTCCGGCCAGCATGGCGTACATTGCAAAGCATCCGCCGATTACCAGCAGATACCAACTCAGTAAATTGATCCGTGGGAATGCCAGATCCTTGGCGCCTATCATCAAAGGCAGAAAGAAATTGCCCAGGGTCGCGGGAATAGACGGTATCAGAAAGAAAAAGATCATGATCACGCCGTGCAGCGTGAAGAGCTTGCTGTAAGTATCCGCGGATACCAAACTGCCCTTTGGCGTAAGCAGCTCAAGCCGGATCAACGTGGCAAAAATACCGCCCAGAAAGAAGAAGAACGTGATGGTATGCAGATATAACAGAGCGATACGCTTATGGTCCTTGGTCAGCAGCCAGGACTTGATGCCGTAACTCGCGTTGAGATAATGTTCGCGCTCTTGTACCGCTTCGGTGATCATATTATTGTTTAGTGGATTTCCGGTTCGTTGCGGCTCCCACTGCGCCCGCGGGCGGCCGGGCCTCCTTCGGCGTCAACGACTTGATGTACTCGATAAGCTGCAGTACATTCTCCTCCGTAACCAGCCCCTGAAACGTCGGCATTATCGCCTGATACCCCTTTACGATCTTCGCCGACGGGTTCAAAATCGACTCCCGTATGTAGTCTTCATCGAACTTGACGTGCCCGCCATCGGCTAGTTCCACGTCGGTGCCGTATACGTCCCGCAGATCCGGACCCCGCCCCGGCGCTCCACTCAAGTGGTGACAGTTCGCGCAAGCGAAGGTTTGGAACAGCTTCTCTCCGCTGGATGCCAGCGATCCCGTCGCGCCGCCGCTCAGCCATGTCTGATAATCCTGGGGCGTCATGACGTACACCCAGCCGACCATGGCGTAATGGTTGGTGCCGCAATACTGCGAACAGAATAGGTGGTACTTGCCGGGCCGCGTCGGTTTGAACCAGACAGTAGTATAACGGCCGGGCAGTACGTCGGCCTTAGTGCGGAAGGCGGGAACAAAAAAGTCGTGGATCACGTCTTCCGAGGTCATGTGGAGCTTTACGGCCTGCCCCACGGGGATATGCAGCTCGTTGATCTCCCGCTGCCCCTCCATGTGCTGTATCTTCCACATCCACTGTTTGCCGATTACGTAAACTTCCTGCGCATCGTCCGGCGGGCGGGAAATCGTAAAGAATACGTCGGCGCCCCATACGAACATGATCATCGTCAGACCGAACGGGATGACGCTCCAGAGAATCTCCAGACTCATGGCGCCATGCGCCGGCACGGGCAACTCCGACTCCGAACGCCTCCGGTAGCGCACCGCGAAATAGAAGATGGTAAGAAAGATACCCACTGAGAAAAAGACCGCCACGGCCAGTAGGAAGTAGACCAGATGGTCCACACTGGGAGCTATGCTGGAAGCCTGCACCGGAAATAGAGGTAGATCGGAGCCCATGAGTTATCTAGCCTGCCTAACCAGACGGCGATCTCTGCGCCAATCGCGGCGCCATGCGAAAAACAGGAATGTGCCGCATATCAAGACGAAAATAGCGCCCCCGAAACGCACCATATTCATGGCGATGGCGCCGTATTTGCCGGTTGCCGGATCGTAGTGGTAGCAGAACAGCAAAATCTGATCGACCGGCGAACCGATTTTGTTTTGGGATGCCTCCACCAACCCCAGGCGGACATCGCGCGGCGCGTATTCCACCCCGTAGTAATACCGCGAGAGCTTGCCCTCAGGCGTGAGGATCATAATGGCGCTGGCGTGTGCGTACTGTCCTGTGGCCGGATCCAGCTTGTAACGAAAACCTACCGCCGAAGTCAGCGCTTGGATCGAAGCTTCGCCGCCGGTCAGGAAATGCCAGCCATTGGCGGTGTTGGGACGGCGATACCGTTGCAAGTAGTTGGCGCGCTTCGCTGCCGCGATCTCGGGCGTATCGTGCGGATCGAAACTCACCGCCACCACTTCGAAATCGCGGCCGGGATCGAGTGAGATCGCCCGCAGGCTGCTTTCCATGCCGGTCAGGACCAGGTTGCAGAGCATGGGGCAGGTGTAATAAACCAGGGCCAGGATCACGGGCTTGTGGCCGCTGAAGTAGGTGGAAAGCGGAACGGAGCGGCCGAACTCGTCGCGAAATAACAAATCGAGCGGCACCTGGTGATTGAGATTCTGTTCGATGGTCACGCCTTGCAATCCCGCAGGCAGGGGGGCGGGTTTGGAATCGGGGTTACGCATCGACGAGGGCTGGGCAGGCGCGGGTTGGGCCGGTTGCGCCCACGCGGCGGACGCCGCCAGGATTGCCGAAAGCAGCCCGGCTGAAAGCCGGTTGCGGCCAGTATTGGCCGCCCTCCAATGAAGATTCGACGTCATTTGGGCAAGCCCCTTTGCGCGATCAAATCCATAGCCCGCTCCACGGGTATTTGCACGATTCCTTTATCCGGATCGATCCACGCATACTGGTGCATGGCGCGTTCCTCGGTGGCGCGCCAGTTCCGCATATCCTGTGCCGCATGCGCCTGCAGTTGAGGGTCTGGCGGGTGCTTCTGGGCATTCACCATAGCCGACGCCGAAATCGGCAGCCCCAACTCCGCCTCGCGATGGATCAGATAGTCGAACATACCCCATAAACCAACCAGGAAAATCAGAATCAGTGCCGCCATCGCCATCCCGAACTTCGTCAGCGACCGGGCATTCACGTCTCCGGGCTCATGATGGACGTGCGGATTGCGCGGTTCAGTCCCGGCCATGTTCCAGCGCCTCCTCCAAATGCGGTTCTCCTACCGGCATCAGCGGCCGCAATTCAAGTTGCCACAAGAATACCGCCAGCCAGATCCCGCCCAGTCCGACCGGCAGCACGAAATCCATCCAACTCACCGTAAACTGCGCGTGATGGAAATCCGGCGCCACCATCCAATAAAGATCCACGAAACGCATCGCAATGACGAGTACGGCCACGTTCCGCAGCAGCTTGAAATTGCGTTTAAGATCGCGCGAGAGCAACAGCGCGAAAGGCAATGCGAAGTGCAGCAGTACCAGCGCCACCCCGATGTACTGCCATCCTCCGGCGAAACGGTTCAGATACCAGGGGATTTCTTCCGGCAGATTGCCCGACCAGATCACCAACAACTGCGAAAACGAAAAATATGCCCACACCATCACCAGCGCCAGCAGCAGCTTTCCCACGTCGTGCAGATGGCGGTGGGTCAGGACTCCCGAGAGCGGCGGCCGGCCGCTAAGGATCACCAGCAGGCAAATCAAAAACGCCAGCGCCGACAGCGCTTCGCCAGCGATAAAGAGCAGGCCGAAGATGGTGGAAAACCAGTGCGGATTGATCGATAGAACCCAATCGACCGCCATGAAGGTGACGCTGAACCCGAAGAAAATCAGACCCGGCCCGCTGAGCGCTTCCAGGCGTGCGCCGGCGCGCGTATCGCCGCGATCCTGTTCGCCCGACCACCGGTATAAAAGGTGTGCGATCAGCATCCAGCCCACGAAATACAGACCCGCCCGGATCAGGAAGAAGGGCACATTCAGATAAACCCGCTTGTGCAGCAGGACAGGGTCGTGCGCCACGATGTCCGGGTGCGACCACTGATAGAGATGCGGGATGCCGATGGCGATGGGGAGGAATAGAATCAGCAGCAGCGGCAGCGTGCGCGAAGCCGCTTCGCAAGGGCGCCGGATGACCATGCCCCAAGCGCCTCCGGTGAGGTATTGCAGCATCAGCAGCGCGGTGCATCCCAGCGGCAAGCCGATGAAGAACATGTAGCACCAGATGTACGAGCGGTAAAACTGGTCCGCGTTGAAGAAGCCGCCAACGATGCCGATCAACAGAGCCACCGCCCCGATCGCCAGGCAGCGTGTGCGCCAGCCGCGCATATCGGTTGCCAGAGCCGGCGGGATGGTAAAGGAACGCTGTTCGGTTGCGGATGGCATTTTACTTCGTCACCCCCTTGGCCAGCGAGGCACGCTGCTCGGGCGGCACATCGTTTAAGGAAGCATTCTGGCTCAATTGCAGCACGCGTACGTACGCCACGATGGCCCAACGGTCGCGCGGCTCGATCTGCGCCGCGTAATCCGGCATGGCGCCCAGTCCGTTCGTGATCACGTCGAAAAAGTATCCCACGGGGGCTTGCCGCAACCGGTCGATGTGATATGACTGCGGGGGCGGGTGATTGAATCCACGCTGGGCGATCATGCCGTGGCCGGTTCCCAGGCGATCGTGGCAAGGCGCGCAGTAGATGTTGAAGCGCTCCTGTCCCCGGTCCAGCACCGCGCGCGTGACGGGGAAGGGAAACGCTTCGATCGGCTTACCGTCGACTTTGCCCGTGTAGAATCCGGCGTCGGCATCCAGGTGCCCGCGCGCCACAGTGCCTTCCACCAGCGGGCGCTCGGAGCGGCCGTCGTCGAAGAAGGTGCTGGGGCGCAGCGGGATGTACTTGGGCTGATCCTGCATGTCGCGGCGGCAGCCGGTGAGCAGGGCAACGCAGAAAATCAGGAGGGCGGCCAATCCTGGCCGCAGCCGCCTTTTAGGCGGCAAGAGCCGGCTGAAAGCCGGCTGCGGGCAATATTGCCCGCCCTCCAAAAGTGGGAGTCTAGTGCGCAACTTCGGTGACCCTCCGCGCGTCCAGACTCTCCAAAAAGTCCTCGGTGGCCTTGCGATCGAACAACGGATCGCGGGCTTCAATACACAAAAAGAACCGGCTGCGCGATGCCAACGCAAATCGCTCCACGTTGAAAACGGGGTGATACGGCATGGGCAGTCCGCACAATGCCAGCAGACCGAAGACCGCCGCAATCGCGGCGAACAATATAGTCAGCTCGAACGTGATCACGATATACATTGGCCAGCTATGCAGCGGACGCCCGCCGATATTGATCGGGAAATAGATCACGGTCACGTAGTACTGCATCAGGTAGCCGGTCAGCCCGCCCAGAATTCCGCCGATCAGCACGATCAGCGGCAGTTTACTCTTCGGCAGATGCAGCGCTTCGGTCAACTCCTCAATAGGGAAGGGGGAGTAGGCTTCCATCTTACGGTAGCCGAGGGCGCGCGCCTCGCGGGCGGCATTCACCAGGGAAGTGGGATTATTGAACTCCGCCATCACGCCGTAAATCGGAGGCTTGGTCATTCGGTCTCCTCCTCGACTTTGGCTTGCGGCAGAAGGGTACGTACTTCGAAGATCGAGATCATCGGCAGCAATCGGATAAACAGGAAGAACAGAAAAGTGAATAGCCCGATGGTTCCCACGTAGGTCGCCCAGTCCCAGCGCGTGGGAGTAAAGATGCGCCAGGACGATATCAGGTAATCCTGCGCCAGGCTGGAGACGATGATGACGAAGCGCTCCAGCCACATGCCCACCAGCACCACCAACGACGCGATGAAAAGGAGCGCGGGCGTGCTTCGCATTTTCTTGAACCAGAGCGCCTGGGGCGCCAGGATATTGCAGGAGATCAGCAGCCAATAGGCGAAGGCATACGGTCCGGTCATACGGTGCCAGAGGGCCGCGCTCTCGTAGACATTGCCGCTGTACCATGCCGTGAACGTCTCCAGCATATAGGCGTAGCCCACGATCAACCCGGTCGCCAGCATGACCTTCGCGGAGTTCTCCAGATGCTTGTCGGTGATCAAGCCTTGCAGGCCATAAACGTGGCGCAGGGGGATGGCCAGCACCAGCACCATGGCGAATCCGGAATAGATCGCGCCAGCCACGAAATAAGGTGGAAAGAACGTACTATGCCAGCCGGGCACGATGGCCACCGTGAAGTCGAAGCTGACCACCGTATGCACCGAGAGCACCAGCGGCGTGGCCAGTCCGGCTAGCAGCAGCGAGGCCATCTCATGATTCGACCAGTGCCGCGCCGAACCTCGCCATCCCATGGCCAGAATGCCGTAGATACCGCGGCCCATGCGGCTTTCCGAGCGGTCGCGTAAGGTGGCCAAGTCCGGTAGCAGCCCCACGAACCAGAACATAAAAGACACCGTGGCATAGGTGGATACGGCGAAGACGTCCCACACCAGCGGGCTGCGGAATTGCGGCTGCACCCCCATGGAGTTGGGGTAGGGGAACATCCAGTAGAACAACCATGGCCGGCCCATGTGCAGCAGCGGGAACATGCCGGCGCAGGCTACCGCGAACAGCGTCATGGCTTCCGCGAAACGGTTGATGGAGTTGCGCCAAGTCTGGTTCAGCAGCAGCAGAATCGCCGAAATCAACGTGCCCGCGTGTCCGATTCCGATCCACCAGACGAAGTTCGTGATGGCGAAGCCCCAACCGACCGGGATCTTGATGCCCCAAATTCCGACTCCTTTGGCGAATAGCAACGCCACGGACCAGAGGAATAGCAGCAAAAGCGAGAACCCGCCCGCGAAGCACGCGATCCAGAAAATGGGCGTGCGGCGGGTAAGCACTACGGAAGCGATCTGATCGGTAACCGTGCCGAACGTGTAACCGGGGGCGATCACCGGCGCCGGCTGTAACTCCTCGTCCGCGATTTGTCTTTCGTCAGCCATGTTTAGCTATAGTTGGTGGCGCAGGCTCTCAGCCTGCCGCGCCGGCACTCTTGCCGGCGCAGGCGAGCGAAGCTCGCCCACGAAGTCTACCAGCGTCGGCAGGAGTGCCGACGCGGCAGGCAAGAGTGCCTGCGCCACGTGCCGCATCATCCTTCCATCTCCGGGTTAGGGTTGCGGAGCGCCGCCAGATAAGTCGTGCGCGGCCGGGTATTCAAATCCGCCAGCAGCCCGTAATTCGTCTTCTCTTTTTTCATCCCGGCGACCCGGCTATTCGGGTCGTTGATATTACCGAAAATAATCGCCTCCGTGGGACATGTAGCCTGACAGGCCGTCAAAATCTCCCCGTCGCGCACCTTGCGGTCTTCTTTCTCGGAATCGATCTTGGCCCGATTGATGCGCTGCACGCAGTAAGTGCACTTTTCCATCACGCCGCGACTGCGCACACTCACATCCGGGTTGCGCTGTAACTTGATGCTTGGCGTATTCCAATCGGAGAACAGGAAGAAGTTGAACCGGCGCACCTTGTAAGGGCAGTTGTTCGAGCAATACCGCGTGCCCACGCAGCGGTTGTACACCATGTCGTTCAAGCCTTCGCTGCTGTGATTGGTGGCTTGCACCGGACACACCAGCTCGCACGGCGCGTTCTCACACTGCATGCAAGGCACCGGCTGGTTGTAGATCTCCGGACTGGCGATGTCTCCGTGGTAATAGCTATCGACGCGCAGCCAGTGCATATGCCGGCCGTGATGCACTTCTTCTTTGCCCACCACCGCGATATTGTTCTCCGCCTGGCAAGCGACCACGCACGCACCGCAGCCGGTGCAGGCGGTCAGATCGATGGCCATGCCCCAGGCATACTTGTCGTAAGTGAATCCCGGATAGAGGGTCAGGCCGGGTGCAGGCTGTTCGAAATCCTCCTGAATCAGATTTGGATTCTTGCGGTAGTCCGCGATGTCGGCCTTCTCGATGGTATGCCGGCCGGTATCCAGGGCGTGATAATCCTGCACCGAAACCAGCAGATAATCGCTGCCCACTTTGCGGACGTTCAGGCCGTAATCCTGCCACAGCGCCGAAGAGGTGCGCATGCCATAGACGTTGAAGCCGATGCGCGTGCCCACGTGCCCGGAGCGCGTCCTGCCGTAGCCCATGTGTACGGTCACCGAGCCATCGGCGTGCCCCGGTTGAATGAAGACCGGCGCGCGCATCTTATAGCCGCGATATTCGATCTCTACCAAATCCGTCGTGACCACGCCATGCTCCTGCGCGGTGCGGGGGCTGAAGATCGCGGCATTGTCCCAGGTCAACTGGGTGATCGGCCGGGGCCACTCCTGCAGCCATCCGTTGTTGGTAAAGCGGCCATCGTAGACGGCGGGGTCCGGACGGAAAACCACTTCCAGATCCTGTGGGACGGCCGGCTGCGGTAGGGATGCCGCCCATCCGCCGCGCACCGAGACGCTCTTGGCCGGAAGCGCCGAATCGGGGACCACGCCATCGTGAACCGCCTTGCGCCACCAGGCTTCGTAGTCCGATCCCGTATGCTGCGTGGCCCAGTAGTCTTTCACAATCTGGTACGACGTGCGCTCCAGTTGCCCGGTCAACATCACCAGCACTTCGTGCGCGGATTTGCCCGCGTAAAGCGGCGCAATCAGCGGCTGCATGATGGTGGTCGTGCCGTCGTGGGCCCGGCAGTCGCTCCACGTTTCCAGATAGTGCGCCATGGGCAGGTGCCAGTGGCAAAGCTCGCTGGTCTCATCCTCGTGCAGACTCAGGTGTACGCGCAACCCGGCCTTCTTCAGCCGATCCCGGAAACCCAGTTCGACAGGCGCGTTATACGCGGGATTGCCGCCCAGGATCAGCAGCAGATCCACCGCGCCCGCATCCAGATCTTTCACCAGATCGTAGAGAGACGCCACCTGGTCCACCGGATTGGCCTCCACCGGGTTGGTGTACAGCACGGTCCTGCCCGCCGCATTCATGGCATGCGCCAGCGCATGGACCGCCGCGCTCTGCTGCTGGCCGGCAATCACCAGGCTGGTCCCTTTATGCTTCTGCAGGTCGCGCGCCAGAGGGACGATCCATTTGTCGGCCGAGGTGGATGTGCCTTTTCTACCGCCGGTATCCGCGCCCAGCGCCGCGGCCAGAGTCCAGGCGAATTGTTCCACATCGGCGGCCCGCAGCGGCATGCGGTGATCGGCTTTGGTGCCGGTGGGAGTCGGCATCGGCTCCACCACATACAGCCGGTTCATTTCGGTCTGCTCGCCGCGCACCCTCCGCCGCGCCGAAAACTGCCGCGCATATCGCAGGCCACCCGGCCCCGATCCAAGGAAATCCGCGTCCAGCGAAACAATTACGTCCGCGCCGCGCAGATCGTAAACCGTATTGACTGGTTGCCCAAACGCCAGCCGCGCTCCTGCCACGGACGAATGCGCACCGGCTGGCTCCCATTGATGCCACTTGGCGTAGGGGAAAGCCGCTAATATTTCCTTGAGTTGGTTCGCCAGCGTCGGCGAAGTCACGGTTTCCGTCAAAATGCGCAAGCCCGCGCCGCGCTTGGCCTTCTGCTGCGTCATGGCTTGCTGGACGGCGCCCAGAAATGCGCCCCACGACCGAATCTCGCCTTCGAGCGACAGCGCCTGCGAGCGATCCGGATCGTACAACCCCAGCACGGATGCCTGCGCATACACATCGCACGCGCCCAGGCTGGCGGGATGGTCCGGATTGCCTTCCACCTTGGTAGGCCGCCCTTCGTGGCTTTCCACCAGTAGTCCGGTCGATCCGGCGCCCAACGGCATGGCAGTGGCGAAGAACAAGGGACGCCCGGGCACCAGTTCTTCGGGTTGCCGGACGTATGGCGTGATCATTTCGGTGGGCTGCCGCGTGCACGCCGTCAATCCCGCCAACGCCAGCGACGCGCCCATCAGTTTGATGAAGTTGCGCCGGCTGTCGCCGTCTTCCCACTCCGAGGCGTAACGCGGGAATTCGCGATGCATCAGATCTTGAAAGGCGTCCGTCTGCGCCAGATCCTCCAGGCTGCGCCAGTATTCGCGCCCGTGGGATTTCTCCAGCAGGGCGCGCACTCCGGCCAAATCCAGCTTGCGCGCGGCTTGCGGCTCCGCATCTTCGTGGTGCAACGGATTGTTAGGTTCGCTCATCTTCACTCTAGCGGTGGCAAGTGTTGCAACTGGTTAACGTACGTGCGTCTTGAATTTTGTATTCCGCCACAAGGCGGCGCCCCATGGTTTCCTGATCTTCCTGCGGTTCGTATCCCATGGTGAACACCTCCGAGCGCGGCCGCACATGCAGCTCCGGATTGCGGTGACAGTCCAGGCACCACTGCATCTGCAACGAATTCTGCTGGTACATCAGCGGCATTTTGTCCACTCGGCCGTGGCAGGTTTCGCAGCCCACACCTTTATTCACATGAATGCTGTGATTGAAATATACATAGTCCGGCAAGTCGTGTACCCGCGTCCAACTGATCGACGTCCCGCTGCGGAAGCTCTCGCGCACCGGCTCCAGCATGGGGGCGGTACTCCAAATCTGCGAATGGCAGTTCATGCAAGTCTTGGTGGGCGGAATATTGGCGGTGTTGGACGTCTCCACGGTGGTGTGGCAGTAGCGGCAGTCGATCCCGTCGTCCGCCACGTGGTGCACATGGCTGAACGGGATAGGCTGCTCGCGCACCTCCCCTTGGCGCGTCTCATAGCCGGACCGGTCAAGAGTCGCGAAACACCAAGTCAGAAACGCGACGGCGAACACCGCGCCGTAAATGGTGATGCGCGTAAAAGTATTCGTACTGTGATGAAAAATCTGAGCCATTCGTCAGACGTACCGGCGAATTCACGCCTTTCGTTCGAATAGATACGCGCAGGTCTCCAGACGGCTGGCGGCGCCGCCGTCGTTGACCGCGAAGCGCGCGGGTCTGAGCTTGCCCGCGCGTATAACGCCGTTCCACAGCGATGCGCCGGCGTACTCGCCGTCGT
The DNA here is from genome assembly GCA_049516155.1 of Bryobacteraceae bacterium. Taxonomy (GTDB): domain Bacteria; phylum Acidobacteriota; class Terriglobia; order Bryobacterales; family Bryobacteraceae; genus Bog-159. The sequence continues at coordinate 2,332 of JBEKTJ010000150.1, read as the reverse complement.
TGCGCAACGCATAGAAATTCAAGTCCACTTGCTCCAGCCGCGGCATATCGTTGTCGAAATTCCGCGCCACACGCTTCAAAGCCTCCAGACAGGCATCCCGCGGCGGCATGCCATGGCGCATATTTTCCACCACAGTATGTGCGCCGGCTATCCGAATATTCTCTTCGCCGCGTCCGGTCGATCCCGCGCCGCCCACGTCCTGGTCTACGTATAATCCAGCACCAATTATCGGAGAATCCCCCACACGGCCCGCAATCTTCCACGCCAAGCCGCTGGTGGTGGTGACACCGGACATCTCGCCTTTGGCGTTCCGCGACAGGCAGTTGATGGTGCCGTGCGTGGGGTGGCCAGCCATTTCCCAGGCCCAGGCCAGGGTCGCCTCATCCGCCTGCGGAAACATTTCCTTGAGACGCGACATGGTCTTCGGCTTGGGCGCGTCCAGGCCTGCTCCCCAATTGCTGTGGCCTTCCGGATCGCGCAACGACATTTTCCAGGTCAGCCACGCCATCCGCGATTTTTCGGTGAGCAGGTCCTCTTCGGGGTATCCCATCTCCCGGGCAAACTTCCCCGCGCCAGCACCTACGAGCATGATGTGGTCCGTCTGTTCCATCACCAGCTTGGCGATCTTCGACGGCGTCTTATTCCCACGAATGGAGGCTACCGACCCAGCTCGCCGCGTTGGCCCATGCATCACGCTGGCGTCCAGTTCCACCACGCCTTCTTCGTTCGGAAGCCCGCCGTAGCCGACGGAAGTATCCTCGGGGTCCTCTTCGTTGATGTTGACTCCGGCGACGACGGCGTCCAGCGTATCGCCGCCAGCCTTCAGAATCTCCATGGCGCGGGCACAGGCGCGCTCACCGTTGGCGCTCGAAATTACGATGGTCTTCGACGTTTGGGCGGAAGCCATGCCCAGCGCCGGCAGCAAAGCCGAGCCGAGCATCACCGCTCTACGGCTAATCCCGTTATCGTTGTTCATCTCCGCTCCGCCCGCACCCGTTTGAATGAGCCATTATGGCACAGGTTTAGCGGGATGATGTACTCCTTTTTTGTGAGGTCGCGTTGCGGGACTCTGGTGTGCCATCCAGCCGCCACCACCGTATCGAACAGCACATTCCGGCCTTGAAAACCGCCTGTTTACACCTTTTACAAAACTTTTACAAGACCAAAACCACCCCCTACCCCGCACATCCGTAGCATCAGTATAGGGCGAAACGCTTAAAGGAGATTGGAATGGCACCGTTACAAATTACCGCGACGCACGAGCAACGCTATCACGACCAGCACTTGGATCTGGATTTCGAGCATAAGACCGCGCTGCTGGACACCAAACCGCTGGGCCTGACCCGCAAGGAGTACGACCTGCTGGCCTTGCTCATCCAGAATGCCGGCGAAGTGGTCACTCGCGATACGCTGCTGTTGCGCGTGTGGGGCTACAGCAACCAGATCCGTACGCGGACGCTGGACGTGCACATCCGCCGCTTGCGCAAGAAATTGGGTGAACACAGCGGCACCTATATAGAGACCATATTCAGCGTGGGGTACAGGTTCCAGCCCTTTCGGGCGCCCAGGCTGGTACCGCGTGCGCCGCAAATGATGGCTTTGGGAGCGTAAGCAGCAGGCGCGCGGGCTGCACCCGGATCACATTGAGTCCGCTTGCATCTCCGCGCGAGCTTTGCCGATGGCCGCCAGGTATAGCTTGGCTTTTTCTTCAATCAAATCGTAGCGGCCTTCCCGGATGAGCTTGGCGTCCACCAGTTCGCCGCCCACGGCTACCGCGCAGGCGCCGGCTCTCAAGAATTCGCCTGCGGTTTCCAGGTTTACGCCGCCTGTCGGAATCATTTCGATTTGCGGGAAAGGTCCCTTCAGCGCCTTGATGTACTTCGGCCCGCCGACATTGCCGCACGGAAAGATCTTGACCACGTCGGCGCCGGCTTCCCACGCGGTCAGCACCTCGGTGGGAGTCAGCGCGCCGGGGCAGATCACCTTCGCATAGCGCTTGGCGATTTCGATGGTGGCCGGTTTCAAGCTGGGCGTAACAAAGAATTCGGCCCCCGCCAGCATGCAGATGCGCGCTGTCTCCGGGTCCAGCACGGTACCGGCGCCCAGCACGATCTTATCGCCAAACTGGTCCGCAACTTTTTCCAATGCGCGCACCGCGCCCGGAACCGTCATAGTGATTTCGGCCGCGCGCACGCCGCCGCGATAAATGGCTTCGATCGCCCGAATGGCGGTCTCCGCGCTGGACGTCCGCACCACGGGCACGATTCCGATCCCGGTGATCTGAGCCAGAATCTCTTTCTGCTTCATGGCTCCCAAGTTATCACGCCTGGCG
>JBEKTJ010000149.1:0-16927 GCA_049516155.1 Bryobacteraceae bacterium | reverse complement strand
ACTACGATTCCGCGGTTCACGACTGGGTCGCCCAGCCGGGACGGTTCACGGTATTGGTGGGCGCGTCCTCCCGCGACATCCGCGCCGCCGGTGAGTTCAACCTGGCCAAGTAGAAGGTTCGTTGATGCGCATCGCCATCGTATCCCACATCCACGGCAACATGACGGCCTTTGAGGCAGTCCTGGCGGATATCTGCGACTGACATCTCCCGACCTTGGTCCTCCACGGCGGCGACCTGGCGGACAGCGGAGCAAGTCCCGTGGAAATTGTGGATCGCATTCGCGATCTCGGCTGGCAAGGCGTAGTCGGCAATACGGATGAAATGCTATTCAGCCCCGAGTCGTTGCATGAGTTCGCGCTGCAATCGCCCAAGTTGCAACCGATGTTCACCGCGATCGAGGAGATGGCGGAGGCCACCCGTGCTGCACTGGGGGAAGAGAGACTGGCCTGGCTGCGCGCCCTGCCCCGCGTTCAGATCCATGGTGCCATCGCGCTGGTGCATGCCAGCCCCGAGGGCCGCTGGCGCGCGCCCGCGCCGGAAGCCGGCGATGCCGAGTTGGAGTACCGCGGAAGAGGGCGCCGCCCTTGAGTTGATGGTGCGTCTGATCCAGGGCTACGATGAGAGCACGATTCTTTGCCAAATCCGAATCCGCGCGAGATGGCTGGTGTATTTGATGGAGCAACGCGGGCTGAGCAGGTTGACCTTCGGCCGACTTTCAAATCCAGGGGCTACGTGTCCGATGTCGTTAGCGGCAGGCGGCGATTAGTAAGGCACGCGCGAAGGAACTCGCTACGTTCTCTAAGACTTCGCCGGACCTGTATATCTGACCGGATTGCGCGTCGACCCGCTACAAAGGCAATAGATAACCCGGTTTCTAAACTCTTCGGCCTCGCCGCATGCCCAAACCATGTGAAGTTCCTCGATGGCGGAGCCGATTGCCAAAACTTGTGGAACAAGAATCAATCCCGGCGACTCCCCCTCCTTCCAGGAAACGGTGAAAGTGGCCCGGCATGGTCTTACGGTCGTGAGAAACAAGAACGCGCCCGAGGCCGGCGGCCAACGCCAATACATCGGGACCTTCCATCGAGTCCGTGATTCCCCTGGGCCGGCAGGATGTCAATGGCTGGGTCTAGCCTTTGAAGACCGTGGACGATCCCGAACCAGAGGTCCGAGCCGGCCAGCAGAAGAGCCGTCAAGCGGGTTTGAGATCCCTCACCTCACGGTATCGTCGAGCCTCCTCGACCAGATCGGACGGGTTCCCCTTCCGCGCACGATGCCAGCGGCGGTCTTGTTCCGCCAGATAGGCGCCGACTTCCCGCGGGTGCGCCTGGACGAAAGTGACGACGCCTTCCAATGTCTGCCGAGACTGGAGCGCGGGAAAGTCGGCGAGTATGTCCTCGACTGGTTCGCCGCGGCGGACTGCGTGGGCAGTGCTGTCGAGCGATATGCGCGTTCCGGCAACCCGATAACCGTCGCCGCAGGCCTCGATATATTGACTGGCCGGTAGATCGCTCATAGCTGTCTCCAGTTTACTTCGCCGCGAGCGGCGCTGCAATAGGGGGACTAGTGTTCAGTGCCGGCACGGGAGTGAGCGTCATGCGTGTCGCAGGCTGGTACAAAATGGGGATGTCCCCCGAAGAGATCGCTACCCAATACGGCCATCTCAATCTGGCGCAGGTTCACGCGGCACTCGCCTATTATCACGCCAATCCCGAGGAAATCGAAGCGGACCTGGCGGAGGAAGAGGCGTTCGCCGAAAAGGTGGCACGCGAAGCCGAATCCCGATCTCCCGATCTCCCCTATCAGGTTGCCGAAAAAGGCAAATTTAGCCGCTGACGAACGAGGATAAACGCAGATAAGGCAAAGTCAACCCCTTTGTTTTCCATCGGCGTTCATCTGCGTTTATCGGCGGTTCGAATTTCCTATGTGTTTTTCCGCAGCCTGCTATGAGCCGCATGCGGCTGTACTTCGACGGGTGCCAATGAAGACCAGATCCTTCACGTCGCTAAGGACTTCAGTTACTTCACGCGCACTGGATCTCGAGCGGCCGGCAACACTCGGGCTTCGTTCATCGGATTCCACAAGCGCTACCTTGTTGGTGAGCTACTCCGGGGTCTGTTGAAGCTGTTGAAACTCCCGGTAGGCAACCGCCGGGAACCCGCAACTGCGCCCCCATGATCATTCAATCATGCGGTCCGGCGCAGCTTGCGGCGCGCTGGAACGAAGCGAAGTTCCAAGCGCTGTTCGAGAGCCGCCGCGATACGCTGCAGCACGGTCAGGGAATGCCCTTCGTAGGCGGCATCTTCGAGCCGGGCAATGACCGGCTGCTTTGAGCCGATGAGGGCGGCGAGCTCACGCTGAGAGAGACCTGCCTTAGTGCGCGCATCGTAGATCATCTCGGCCACTTCGAGGTTGGTCCTGGCCGTGGCAATGCCGGCTTTGATGGCCTCGTTATTGCCGGTGACTCGCTCCAGAATCTTTAGCGCGTCTTTTGTTTTCGGCATGCTACGGGTTCTCCTCTTCTGAATAGGAATGCTTGGAAGGGTCGGCCTCGAAGGCCTTCTTGCGCCGTAAGGCCCGTTCGATGTCGGCACGCGGCACGATGTCTTCTTTTGCAAGTACGTAACCGAGGATTGCGACGCCTCTTCCGTGAAAAAAATAGAGAATCCGGTAGTTCACATGGCCCCTCCGTACACGCAACTCGTAGATGCCATCCCGCAGGAAGTCGGCGAGCGGCCTCCGCAACTCATGTCCAAAATGGGCCAAACGCTCAATAGAGGCAATGCAACGCGCGTACGCCTGCTGGTCGGAACGTCGAATCCGCTTCAGCCAATCGAGCACCGGAACATCGCTTTCGTCTTCCTGGTAGAAGACGATATCCGTACTTGGCATCCGGATCCAGACTCTACGTTATCACAATATTGTTATCAATTCCAGAGGCAGTTTGCCGGCGATCTTGGGCCGGCCGGCCCGGATCGCCGGATCGCGGTCGATCAGGCTACCGATCTCGACAGCGCCGATCATGATTCGATTATAGCCGGGCGCAACGTTTAGTTGGCCACGGCGAGGTATAACGTCTGCGTTCCGGCTACGCCGCCGACCGTAAACGTCAACGGAACTGCGCCGTTGCCGGGATTGGGCGGCACCACCACATTGAACTGGTACAGGCCAGTGAAACCCGGCGCCAATCCCGAATAGGGCATGTTGGTGACGGGCACGCCGCCTATCGACATATCCAAGGCCGACGACAGCGTGTTCGCCTGTTGCACAAGCTGGCCGGCCGGTAGGTTCGACGTGACCGGGCCGAAGCCTATGCCATATAGAACGATCTCGTCGCCTGGTTGGGCTGGCCGCGAAGTGAGGCCCGCAATCGCGCCTGTGGGCAGGACGTACGTGCCATCGGCGAACAGCGCCACAACATACTGAGTTCCGCCGATTTTGAACGATGCCGGTGCGTCAAACCCTGGCTGAACCGGGTTCACGTTGATGCTATACGCCGGGCTTGTGACACTCGCGACGGTGATGGTCATCGGTTGCGCGCCGGTTGCGACGTTCGACGGCACCAGCGCGTTCACCTGCCCCGGACTGATGTAGTCGATGAATGCAGCCTGCCCGCCGATGGTGACCGAGGTGCCGTCGAGCGCGGTGGGGGCGTTGATGCCGTTGAAATCGGAGGCCAACCAGGATCGCGTGTCAACGGCGAGGTTCGATCCGTAGATCTCGATCCAAGAGCCCGGCGAGACGGAAGTGAATTCCCCGAAGGAGCTCGCGCTCACCACTCCGCCGGCGCTGACTGCAGGCGTCGGGGGCGCGCTCGGATGGTAGATCTGGACATTGTTATAGACGGTGCCTTGACCGATCAAATTGCCGACGTTGGAGCCTCCGAAACAATAAAGAAGGTTGCCCACCTCAGCGTATCCGGGGCTGATCGTCGCCAGCGGCATCGGTGCCAACGTGTTCCACTGGTTCTCCTGCAAGTTGAACGATTCGGCTACATTCACAGGTCCGCCGTTATACTTCCCACCGGCGAAATACAACTGCCCTGAGATGGTCGAAAAACATCCTGCTTGCTGTTCAGTGGGATCAGGCGCCAAGGGTTGCCAAGAGTTCGTGGAAGAGTTGTATCCTTCGTTGTCGGTCACGTCGTTGCCCGAGTTTGCCTGCCCCCCCGCGGCCACGATTGTGGATCCCAGTAGTCCCGCAGCCACTCCCGATACGCCCACAGGAAGGGGGGCTTCCTCGGCCCAGGTATCAGTGGCGGGATTGTAGCTTTCGACGGTCGTGAGCCGGTCGCCGCCGTTCGTAACGCCGCCAATGACGTAGATGGTTCCGCCGTTCACTACGGCGGCAACGCCGGCTCTTGGAGTTGGCATGGGGGATTTCGTGGACCAGGTGTTGCTCGTGGGGTCGAAGGCTTCCACGACGCTCAAATTGTTACCATCCAGGTATCCGCCGATGACGTACAGAATGTTGTTGACGACGGCGCCCGCTTGGCCGTAACGCGCGGTCGGCATAGGCGCGCCAGTCGTCCAGTTGTCGTTCGCGGAGTTGTAAATTTGGTTGATGTTGACTGCGGCGCTGTTGGTCGCTCCGCCGACTACGTACACTGTGCCACCGATCACCCCGGTGGCAGGCCCCTGAACAGCCGTCGGCATGGGGGCGCCTGCTGTCCAAGTGTTGGCGACGATTGCCGCGGGTTTGCATTCGCCCGCGCTGGCTGCGTTGAAGATGGACTGGAGCTCGGACGGTGAAAGCGCACGGCTAAAAGCCTGCACTTCGTCGATCACGCCGTTCCAGGTTCGGGGAAAGCCCTCACTGGTGATATGGGAGTCGGCCGCACCAATCGTCCACGTGGCTGACGAGTACGGGACCGTTTTTGCTTCCGATTGGGATCCCTCGAGTACCCCATTGACGAAGAGCCGGAACGTGGCGCCGTCATATGTTGCCGACACAAGATAGAAGGATCCGGTCGCGAATATGTCCGTCGATACGATTATCTCGGTGTCGATGTTGCCGAAGATGAAATTGAACCGGTTATCCGTCGCGCCCCACGACAAAGAAACGGAATCATCAGTATTATCTATATTTTGCGAGATTATGACGCTCCCGTATTTGTCATTGTTAGGGCCCGCGCCATCGGGTCGCACCCACGCGCTCCAGGTAAATTGCTGGTTCGCTAAATTAGCCGAAGGGGGGATATAGATGTAGCCGCCCTTTCCGAAGGTAAACCCGTCCAGCACCTCGCCGGGAACAAGGCTGACTGCATTGACGGAGGAGGGATTGTTACCCCCGACAGTGTCGTTTTCATTGCTGTCGCCGGGCCACCAGCTCACCAGTCCGGACGGAGGCGCAAGGCACCCACTAGTCGTGCGCGCGTGTTGTTGTGCCCAGGCGGGCAATAGTGAAATCGTCGAAAGCATGCAGAACGTTGCAAAGCTGCGCATAAGTCTTCTCCTTTGATCTTGATTCGTTCCCCCACTGGCAACACGCCTTTGAGCGCCTCTCTAAGGCCCCGGCGAGCAGCCCTCCATGCCCAATCTGCGCAACAACTGGATTTTTCTGCCAAAATATTTTCGAATCGACGAGATTTCATGTCATGACGGGGTGGATTCTGCGCAGATAGAGGTTGTATACCTGTATTTGAAATGACCAGGTTCCCTCGCGGAGCAGCACGCATCCTCATTTGGTGGCTGCTGGCGGGCGCAGGCTCGCGGGCATTCGCACAGCAGTATCCGTTTCTGCCCGTCCCGGGTTCGCCTGGAGGCGTGAATCTGTTTCAGGATTCCCGCGGGCGTTTGTGGCTGGGAGGAGACCGACTCGCCTGCTTCGATGGGACACACGTGTTTTTCCTCGGCGAGTATGGATTTCCGCGCACCGGGACCTTTGACACCGCCGAAGATCCGAGCGGAGCGATCTGGATTGCGGCGGAAACGGGGGTCTACCGGTTTGCGGATGGCCGCATCGAGGAGATCGTGAAGGGATTAGCTACCAGCGTCATTGCAGTGACGCCGGATTTCGCTGTTGCGAACATGATTCTGCCGGCCCAGAAAGCGGGCAGCGTTTCCTCGTTGGCCAGAATCCGGCGCGATGGCAACCGCTGGAATGCCGACGCGGTTATGCCTCTCGCCTATAATGCAAAACTGCGGCGCGATCCGTCCGGCAGCATACTGTTCCCGGTACCCGAGGTCGGATGGGGTGAGACGCGCCCGGACCGCCTTGCTCGCTGGCGTCCCGGTCAGCCGATACCGGTTGCTCAACACCAGCGGCCCAACAAGGGTAGGTCCGTGGTCGTCACCCGGGACCGCTCCGGCTGTCTGTGGTTCGGCACCACCATCGCGGACGGATATGATTGCGGCGATGGAATTCATCACGCCCCGTACAATTGGGCTTTGGTTGGTCCCAACCTGCATGAGGCTTCCGACGGAAGAATGATCCTGTTAGGCGACAACCTGCTGGCGTCGGGGAAGCCGGGATCCTTTCAAATCGCGACAGGTGCCAACGGCACGCCGCAGGGAGTGGATCCGCTGATAGCAACGGATGGAACTGTTTGGCTCGAAGGGCTAGGGGGACTAGTTCGCTTCGCCTCCCCCTTTCGCATCGAATACTGGGCCGCCCGCGAAGGTTTGCCTGATATGCCTTGGACAATCGTCCGGAACCGAGGCCGAATCTACGTCGGCATGGACCGGCGCATCGTGGCCCTAACCCACGACAGGTTGCGTTGGGAGACCGTTGCTACTTTTCCGGAGGGCGGAACGGTCGACAGTCTATTGGGCCTTCCGGACGGGAATCTACTTGCCTGCTTTGCCCAGGGTGGCGCGGCTCAGGTGGCGACGGATGGCAGAATAATCGCGCGCACGGAAACAGGCCATCCGCCAGGTGGCTGCGCGCGGTTGGCGAGGGCTGGGGCCGGTGAGACTTGGGCAGCCACCGACCAGTTGGGCCGGATTACGCGCCAGGGGAACCTCCTGAAATGGGAGCCGCGCCAGTTACAGGCACCGGCGCTCGGACACGTGCAAGAGGTCAAGTACCAGGAAGATACGCATAAGCTCTGGGCGTGCTATGAGGGCGGGCTGGTTGTTAGGGACGATAGTGGATCGTGGAAGGAGTACACAGCGCGAGATGGCCTCCTGACAAACAGGTGCTGGTCACTCGCGCCCCTACCGAATGGCGAGGTCTGGGACGCTTATTTTGGCGGGCACGCCTTCGCGTTGATCCGGCCCGGGCCAGACGGCCGGCTCAGCGTGCGACAATACGGCCAAAGCGACGGAGTGCCTGGACCCGATAACACCAATATGGGCGCGGATTCACGCGGTTGGCTATGGCGCGGGGGAACGGATGGCGCTTATGTGGCTGATCAAGCCCAAGCGAAAGCTGGGCAGTGGCTGCAGCTTGACGAGTTAGATGGCTTTCCCGCAACTGGCATCAATTCGGGCAGCCTCTTCGTTGACGATGATGGCTCCCTTTGGTGGGGTTCCAGCACCAATATCATTCACTACATCCCTCCAGCCGACTTAGTAACTCCTCACTTTGCGCCGCAGGTGTTTGTATCCGCCTTCTCCTGGGAAGGGCAAGCGCCCCGACTCGCGGAAGCCGTCAGGGCCCTGCCGCACGGATCGAAAGTCACCGCACACATCGGATCCCTCCAATTCGACCGGCGCAACGCCCTGCGCCTACGCTATCGCCTCCTGCCCGAACAATCATCCTGGCGCGAATCGCGCAGCCTCGATCTGGCGCTCGGGAAGCTCTCCACCGGCGCGCACACGTTGGAGGTGCAAGGGCGCGTCTTCACCGGACCCTGGTCGGGCACCGCGAGCCGGTCCTTCACCGTCCTGCGTCCTATCGGGCTGACTTGGCCGCTGCTCGCCGCATACTTCATGACCGTCGCTCTGCTATCGACCGGCGGCTACCTGCTGCACCGCAGGCGTCTGGCCGAAGATGCCGCACTGCTGCCCGACCTGGCTGCCTGGCGCATGGGCGCACTCCTGCCCGAAGTCCACGAATTGGAAGGCACCCTGCTCGACTCGCGCTTCGAAGTTTGGGGACTGCTGGCGCGCGGCGGCTTTGCCAACGTGCTCGACGGGCACGACCGCGAACAAAATCAGCGTTGCGCCATCAAGGTTTTCCGCGGCGAGATAAAGGACAAAGCCTGGATTCAGCGCAGCTTTGAGCAGGAAGTCGCCGCACTCAAAAAGGTGCGGCATCCTAACGTGGTTTCGATCTACGCGCACGGCACAGCGGCCTCCGGCGCGCCCTACCTGGTGATGGAGTTTGTGGAGGGCCGGAGTCTGCGGCTGGTGGTGGAAGAGGGTCCGCTGCCGCCCCTGCGCACGGCGCGCCTGCTGCGGCAATTGGCCAGCGCGCTCGATGCCATCCACGCGCTGGGTATCTGCCATCGCGACGTGAAGCCGGAAAACGTGATCGTGCGTGACATTGTGCGCAATGGGGGCGCGCCCGAGGAGGAGGCGGTGCTGATCGACTTTTCCATCGCCATCGTGAAGGACGCCAACGAGACGCTGCACGGTCTGTCGCGCGCGGCGGGCAGCTTCGATTACATGGCGCCCGAGCAAGCGGTCGGCTACGCGGAACCTTCCAGCGACATTTACAGCCTGGCCAAGCTGGTGCTGGAGATGCTGACGGGGCGGCAGCTCAAAGATCTGTTGCCGGATGCCGCGCTGGATCTGCCCGAACGGGTACGGGGGCTGGCCAGAAGCACGGCCGTGCATTTCTCGGATGAGTCTGTCGAAATGCTGGCCACGGCGTTGGAGTTCGACCCGGCGAGACGGCCGCGCGCGGCGGGTGCGTTTGCGGCGCCGTTGGTCAACGACCTGACTGCAGCATCCGCTTGAGCCACTTCATGCCCTTTTCCCAGCGTGAGCGCACCTGGCGCACGGTGAGTCCGGTTTCCTGAGCGATTTCCTCCAGCGTGAAGCCGCTGAAATAATGCATGTCCACCATGCGGGCGGCGTCCGGGTCCTTGGCTTCCAGGCGCTCCATCAGCAGACCGATTTCGACGATCTGTTCCGCGTCGTGCATAGTGGCGCCCAGCAAAGCGCCGGATTCGTCGAGCGGCAGCGCGGTTTCGCCTGCGCCACGGCGGGCGGCCAGCCTTTTGCGGGCTAGGTCCACCAGAACGCGGCGCATCGCGAGGCTGGCCAGCGCGTAGAAGTGGCCTTGATCGTGAATCTGCCAGCCGCCTTTCGACAGGCTGGTGAGCCAGACTTCGTGGATCAATTCGGTCTTGGAGAGCGGCGCCATGTAGCGTTCGCGCTTGAGCTCGCGGACGGCTATCTCGTGTAGCTTGGGCAGCACTTCGCGGAGTAGGGCATCTACGACGGACTGATTGCCCTGCATAAACAGGTTCAGGCGCTCTGTTAGCGATGCGTAACTGGCCATCGGATGGGCCTTTTGATTAAGTTGGCAGAAGAGTGGCAGCGCTGTCAAGGGCATAAGCCGCCGATAAACGCGGATCAAAAACCAAGATATTGGGTTTGCCTTGTATTATCGGCGTTTATCGGCGTTCATCTGCGGCTAGATTGCTTTCTTGAAGCGTTCCTCCGGAACGTTCCGATATTGGCGGCGAGATGATATTGAACTTACCGAGTCTATAGTCGCCAAAGTAACTATTCCACGCAAAGCGGCAATCGACGCGGTTCATATCGTGATCGCTAGCGTGCACGGCTGCGCGTATCGGCTAACCTGGAGCTGCAGGCATATTGCCAACGCCGAACTGCATTGAGGGATATGGCGCGTTGTCCGGGGATATGGGTACGAGGCGCCGACCCTGTGTACGCCGGATAATCCACCTACTGCGCCGCTGGCATAAACCGCACGTTGATATACGCCTGCCGCTGCGCCCCTTGGGAACTAAACGTCATGGCTTTGACGAGTTCCAATGCGCGCTGCGCCAACGCGGGGTCCGAAGCTGCGGAGATCTCTTCATCCGACAACGTCCCGTCGCCGTTGAGTTGCGCGTGGACAATTACCGGCTGGACCACTGCGCCGCCTGCCCCGTCCGCCATGAGGGGCATTCTGATCGGCATCGCGAGTTCCACTACCCGCCCGTTGGCGGCCATCTCGGGCGCCGGCGCGAGCGCGCTTTCATCGGCGGACGAGGGATCGGCGATGCGGACGGTGGCATCCACAGCCACGGCGCCTGCCACGTAGATGGTGATGCGATCCGGCGGCGCCAGCCCGTGGAACTGTGCATTCGCGGCGTATCCGTACACGGCGAAGGTCCCCGGCGCGACGGAGTGTATCTGCAACAAGCCCGTGGCGGGATCGATGCAATATTCCGTTTCCTCCCACAGGCGGGTTTGGATCTGGGCGGGCGGTCCGGAAACTCCGGAAGTGAGCACGCAGGTGACGGGCTTGCCGTTCCACTCGACGTCCGCCGTGCGAATCTGGGCGTTCGACGGCGTCCCCATGGCTGCCCAGAAAATGGCGTTGCGCAGCATGTGTATGCGCATCGGAACCTCGGTGGCGGCCTGGGCTTGCTGAACCGATCCGCCGGAAGCGAGCCGCACGATCGACTCGCCACCCATGCTCGCCGTCCAGCGCCATTGCTGGCCGGACAGCCAGATTTCGGTTAGCTCGCCCGCACCGGTCTGCTTGGCGGTTCCACTGGCGTTGAAGGCAACGTCCAACCGGTGTGGAGGAGTGAACGCGGTATTGTGCAGTTTGCTGACTTGCTGCGCGCGCACCAGTAGGGCCAGGGCCGCCGCCCGATCCGCGGGGCTGGCAGCCACGTGAATCCCGCCGGTAACCAGTTCATGCGGATCGGCGGGGACGGGAGCCGATGGAATCCGGTTGCGCGCGGGCGGTTGCGCCAGGAGCGGTAGCGCTGCCAGCGCCAAACAGGCGGCGCAGGCGGCGGGTGCGGTACGTTGGGACATGTTCTACCTCCTATATCCCCGTATATATAGAGTTTAATTGCAGACGCTTCCGGGAGTCAAGGGTGCGACCTACGTGCTAAATTGAAACTTGTCGCCTCCGACCGCCGGTGAAAAATTTCAAAAGCTGGTTGAAATCATGGCGCGGTTGCGCGCGCCGGGCGGGTGCCCGTGGGACCGCGAACAAACCTTCGACAGTATCAAACCTTATCTGCTCGAAGAAACTTACGAAGTAATGGACGCGATTGACGCGCGCAACTGGCCGGAACTTACAGGCGAACTCGGCGACCTGCTGCTGCAATCCGTCTTCTTCGCCCAGATGGCCGCCGACCAGAACCTGTTTTCGATCGCAGATGCGCTCGACGCCATCAATGAAAAGCTGATCCGCCGGCACCCGCACATCTTCGGCGAGCAGACCGCCGGAAGCGCGGACGATGTCCGCCGCATCTGGGGCGAGGTTAAGGCGGAGGAGAAGAAGCAGAAGGGCGAACTGGCCGCCGGGCTTCTGGATTCGGTCCCGCGCGCGCTGCCGGCGCTAGTGGAGGCGCAGCAGCTTACCACCCGCGCAGCGCACGTGGGCTTCGATTGGGACAATGCCGAACAAGTGCTGGCGAAGCTGCACGAAGAGCTGGCCGAATTCGACGCCGCGCGCCGCCGGCCTTTGCAGGAGGAATCCGCGCAAGAGGAACTGGAAGGCGAATTAGGCGATATGCTATTCGTGCTGGTGAACCTGGCGCGCTTCGTCAAGGCCGATCCGGAGCAAGCCCTGCGTAAGACCAACGCCAAGTTCCGCCGGCGTTTCGGCTACATCGAGCGCAAATTGGCCGAGCAAGGAAAATCGCCGGAGGAAGCCACGCTGGCCGAGATGGACGCGCTGTGGGAGGAAGCCAAGCGATGATCGAACTCCGCGCATTGACCGAGACCCGCCAGTTTCAGGGAGCCGTGGATCTGCAGAAAACGGTTTGGGGATTTAACGACGTGGAGCTGCTGCCGGTGCGGCTGTTCGTAGTGGCCACCAAGGTCGGCGGACAGGCTTTCGGCGCGTATGACGGAAGCGCAATGGTGGGCTTCCTGTTGTCGATTCCCGGCCTGAAGCCGGGCGGCGGGTCATACCTGCACAGCCACATGCTGGGCGTGCTGGCGGAATATCGCAACAAGGGCGTCGGCCGCATGCTGAAGCTGCTGCAGCGCGAGGATGCGCTGCAGCGCGGCATCGGGTTGATCGAATGGACCTTCGATCCGCTGGAACTGAAAAACGCTTTCTTCAACATGGAGCGGTTGGGCGCCATCGTGCGGCGCTACGTGGAGAATCAGTACGGCACCACTACGAGCCCGCTGCATGGCGGCTTGCCCACGGATCGCTGTGTGGCCGAATGGTGGCTGGCCAGTCCGCACGCCGAGGCGGTCCTGGCGGGGAGCGAGCCGGCGCGCAATATCGTCGAGCGGGTCGAGGTGCCTGCCGATATCGGGATCATCCGGCGTGAAGAACCGCGGCGCGCGAGGGAGATTCAGAAATCGTTGGGAGCGCACCTGATGAACGGCTTCGACCGCGGCCTGGCAGTGATCGGGTTTGAGCGGTCCGAGCGGGTAGGCGCGTACCTGCTCGGGAGGTGGGAATGCGGATCGAACGGGTAACCCTGCGGCAGATCCGGATGCCGCTGATACACTTCTTCGAAACCAGCTTCGGGCGCACCACGGGGCGCGACATCATCTTGGTGGAAGCCGCGGGCGAAGGCATTTCCGGATGGGGCGAAGTTACCGCGGGCGAGAGTCCTTTCTATAACGAGGAGTGGACCGATTCGGCGTGGCTGATCCTGCGCGACTATGCGATTCCGCGCGTGCTGGGCCGGGATTTGGCCGGCGCGGAGGATGTCGCGCCGCTGACTGCGCACATCCGCGGCCACAAGATGGCGCGCGGCGGCTTGGAGACAGCGGTGTGGGACTTGGCGGCACGCCTCGCGGGCCAGCCGTTGTGGCAAACCATCGGCGGTGGCGCGCGCCGCGAGATTCCGTGCGGCGTCTCCATCGGCATCCAAGATTCGGTGGAACAGCTTCTGGAGAAAATCGAGCGCGAGCTTGCGGCGGGCTATCAGCGCATCAAGATGAAGATCAAGCCCGGCTGGGATGTGGATGTGATTCGTCAGGTGCGCACGCGTTTTCCCGCCATCAAGCTGATGGCCGATGCGAATTCGGCCTACACGCTCGATGACGCGGATCGTTTGAAGCAGCTCGACGACTTTTATCTGATGATGATCGAGCAGCCGCTGGCGCACGACGACATCATCGACCACGTTGTGCTGCAGGCCAAGCTGGATACGCCGATTTGCCTGGATGAATGTATCCGCTCGGCGCATCATGCCGAGCAAGCCATCCGGCTGCGCGCTTGCGGCATCATTAATATCAAGCTGGGGCGCGTGGGCGGCTTCCGCGAGGCTAAGCGCGTACACGATGTGGCGCAGGCGGCGGGAGTGCCGGTGTGGTGCGGCGGGATGCTCGAAGCGGGCGTGGGCCGCGCGCACAACATCGCGCTTTCCACGCTGCCCAATTTCGTGCTGCCGGGCGACGTGTCGGCCAGCAAGCGCTACTGGGCGCGCGACATCATCGTCCCGCCTGTGGAGACCACGTCGCATGGGACCATCCGCGTTTCCGATGAGCCGGGATTCGGTTATGCGCTAGACCACGATTACATCCGGTCGATCACGGTCCGGGAGGAGTCCGCCGGTTGAACGGCGCCGCTGTACTTTACGCCCTCATCTTCCTGATGGTGGCGTTCTGGTCGGGCAATTATATTGCGGGGAAGATCGCGCTGCGCGAATTTTCACCGATGTTGCTGGCTGGGTTGCGGATTGGGTTTGCAGGCGTGACGATGTTGCCGTTGTATTTGTGGGAGCGCGTTGCGAGGCCGCCTTCGAGGCCGCCGCACGCTACCAGCCTGCCCCACATTGTGCGGTTGCTGCTGCTGGGATTGTTAGGCGTTACTTTGAATCAGGTCCTGTTCATTGTGGGTCTTAGCCGCACCAGCGTGGCGCACGCCGCGATCCTCATCGGACTTACGCCGATACAGGTGCTGATTATCGCGGGACTGCGGGGCCAGGAACGCATCACGGCGCGCAAAGCCTTGGGGATGGCGATCGCGCTCGCGGGTGTGGCGATACTGAAGGCTTTCGAGCCGGCTACCGGCGCTGGCGCAACATGGATCGGCGATGGCGTGGTGCTGCTTGCGGGGCTGTGTTTCGCCCTTTTCACCGTGTTCGGCAAGG
Source organism: Bryobacteraceae bacterium (assembly GCA_049516155.1). Lineage (GTDB taxonomy): Bacteria > Acidobacteriota > Terriglobia > Bryobacterales > Bryobacteraceae > Bog-159. Next base: position 2,777 of record JBEKTJ010000149.1, on the reverse strand, counting down.
AAGTGACGGCGCAGTACAGCACCATCACCATGAACACGTACGCCTACGTGGGCGGCGCGGTGGCGCTGCTGCCACTGACGCTTTGGGAAGCCGCGCGCCAGCCCCTGGCACAGGTCAGCACAGGGGCGTGGCTCGCCGCGATTTACATGGCGCTGTTTCCGTCGGTGATCGCGTACCTGATTTACTATCACGCCCTGGCCCACATGACAGCGTCGCGTGTGTCGGCATTCTCTTACTTACAGCCAGTGTTCGCGTCGATCATGGGCGTCGCCATTTTGGGCGAGACCTTGGGCACGCCGGTGATCGCCGGCGGCGCGGTGATTCTCGGCGGAGTATACCTGGCGGAGCGCGGCTGATGGCTTCGTTTGTCGAATTACTGCGCGGCAATCGCAACTACCGCTACACCTGGATTGGGCAGGTGGTTAGCGAGATCGGCGATCACTTCAACAACATCGCGGTATTCAGCCTGGCTCTGGCGAACACGCGGTCCGGGCTGGTAGTCAGCGGTGTGATGCTGTCGCGCGCGATTCCGGCGGTGCTGGCCGGGCCCATCGCGGGTGTGCTGCTCGACCGCCTGAACCGCAAACATGTGATGATCGCGAGCGACGCGATCCGCGCGGTCCTGGCCCTGGGTTTTATCCTGACGATTCACCGTCACGACACTTGGCTGCTGTATTTCTTGAGCGCCCTGCTGATGTTCGCCTCGCCGTTTTTCACCAGCGGCCGCTCGGCGATTTTGCCGAGCATCGCCACCAAGGACGAATTGCATACGGCCAACTCACTGACGCAAACCACCGGCTGGATGACGCTGACCATCGGCACTTTTCTGGGGGGCGCCAGTGTGGCGAGTTTCGGCTATCAGTGGGCCTTTGTGGGCAACGCACTGTCGTTCGTGGTTTCGGCGATCTGTATTTCGCGGCTGTTTCTGCAAGGCGACGGTTTCCGGCCGAAACGCGAGTCACTCACCGAAACCGACGTCGTGCGGCCCTGGCATGAGTACACCGAAGGTCTGCGTTACATGCGCACCCATCCGCTGATCTTCGGGATCGCGCTGATCGGAGTGGGATGGGCCACCGGCGGCGGCGCGGCGCAAATCCTGTTCAGCATCTTCGGCGAGATCGTTTTTAATCGCGGCCCGGCTGGCATCGGGATCGTGTGGGGCTGCGCGGGCATCGGGCTGATGATTGGCGGCCTAGTGGGGCACCGCCTGGGCGAGCGGCTCAGCTTCGATGGCTATAAGCGCGCGGTGGTGGTGTGCTACGCGATTCACGGCGGCGCATATGTGCTGTTCAGCCAGATGCGGAATTTTCATGCGGCGCTGGTTTTCATTGCGCTGTCGCGCGCGGCCGTAGCGGTCAGCTCGGTGCTGAATTACTCGCAGCTTCTGCGGCATGTGGCCAACGAATTCCGCGGACGGGTGTTCGCCACAATGGAGTCGATGGTCTGGTCTACCATGATGGTTTCGATGATGCTCGCGGGGATTGCATCGCAGTATTACGACCCGCGGGCGATCGGCGCGATTGCGGGCGTGCTCAGTTCGACGACAGCGATTTTCTGGGGCTGGGCGCACTGGACGGGGCGGCTGCCCGAGCCCGCCCTTGAGGGCGTCGATCCGGAGGGAGTGGAAGTACATGGCGAACCCAACGTCTAGCTTGCAGGACAAAGTGGTGTTGGTGACCGGCGCGGCCAAGCGCATCGGGCGCGGGATCGCGTTGCGGCTGGCGCGGGAAGGCGCGCGCGTGGCGATTCACTATGGCAACTCGGAAGCCGAAGCGCGTGCGACGGCTGCGGAATGCGGAGGTGCACCGGTTTTTCGCGCGAATCTGGAAAGCGTGCCGGAGATCGAGCGCATGTTCGCCGAGATCGAAGGCACGCTGGGCCGGCTGGACGGCTTGGTGAACAATGCGGCGCGCTTCACGCGGCGCGATCCGCTTGAGGTCACCGAAGCCGACTGGGATTTCATCCACGCGGTGAACCTAAAGGCCGTGTTCTTCTGCTGCCAGAACGGCGCGCGCCTGATGCGCAAGTCCGGCGGCGGGCGGATCGTGAATATCAGCTCGCTGGGCGGCCTGCGGCCCTGGGCGGACCATGCGCATTACTGCGCGTCGAAGGCTGGAGTGATCATGCTGACGCGCGCGCTGGCGAAGGCATTCGCGCCGGAGATCACGGTCAATTCGGTGGCGCCGGGAGTGATCCCCTTCGGGGAACTGGACGCGGAGGCCACCAGGATGATTCAGGCGACGCCGGCCTTGCGCGGGGGGACGCCGGATGAGGTTGCTGGCGCGGTGGTCTATTTCTTGGGAGCGAGTAACTTTATTACGGGTCAGATTATGGCAGTGGATGGCGGGTTGAGCCAGCGGTAGGTTAGTTAGTCAGGCGCCTTTGGACGTGGGGGAGGCGGCTATCGAGTTCAGCCAACTTACCGGCGACAAGGTCCAGCTTCGTATCGACTTTGTTTTCCAGCGCAAGCAGGCGTGCGCTGAGCGAGTTGAACAAGGCGACGTTCATCAGGATGCCCACCAGTACGGCGACGGTGGGCAGACCGGCGGCGATGTAGAGCTGGATATCGTTCATGGCTGCTGCTTCCAGTGTCGCATAGTCTGTTGTCTGCACGAAGTTGCGCGGTGAGCCGGTTTGCCTTTGTGGGGCGGCCAATTTTGTCCGCAGGCCGCCTTTTAGGCGGCCAGAGCCGGCTGAAAAGCCGGCTGCGGGCAGAATTGCCCGCCCCACAAGAAACAACTGACCTAGTCCAGTCGGCCACGACGTCAAACCCCCGC
>JBEKTJ010000148.1:0-32901 GCA_049516155.1 Bryobacteraceae bacterium | reverse complement strand
CGCTCCGATTACACCTGGAGCGGGTTCGAGCGCAATGTCTTTTACGCGAACAACGGGGATGGCACATTTTCGGATGTTTCCGGCGCGATCGGTATGGATTTCACCGAAGACGGCCGGGCCTTCGCGCTGGCGGATTTCGACGGTGACGGGCGGCAGGAGGTATTCCTGAAAAACCGAAATGCGCCGCAGTTGCGGCTGCTCAAGAATGTTGTAGAGCGGCTGCCGCCGTCCATTGCTTTCCGGCTGCGCGGGGTGAAAAGTAATCGGGACGCCATCGGGGCGACGGTCACTGTAGAAACCGAATTGGGGCGGCAGAGCAAGGCGTTGCAGGCGGGGTCGGGGTTCCTTTCTCAACACAGCAAGGAGCTATTTTTCGGCCTGGGAGCGGCCCAGGGACCCGTGAAGGCGACCATCCGGTGGCCGAACGGTTTGGTGCAGGAGATTCGAAATCTGCCGCCGAACCGTCGAGCATGGGTGGAGGAGGGGGCCGAGCCGTCCCGCATGGAAGCCTTCCGAACCACGGCTCCGGTCCGCGCCCCATCCAGCGAACAACCAGGTGAGTCCCTGCCGGCCACAGCGGAGACGTGGCTACTCTCGCCTGTTGCGGCTCCGGCATTGCCGGCCTACGCGATTCGAGGCAAGCCGTCGCTTCTGCACTTCCGCGCTCCAGGGGCCTCGGACGCACTACGCGCTAACTGGACGTTGCCGGGTGTGCAACTGCTCAGCGTGCGCGTAGATGAAGCGGAGGACTTAGCCGCCACTTATAATATTCTTTATCGTTACCTGTTCGACCGGCACCGAAACTTAGCGCTTCCTACGGCGTTCCTGATCGATGGGAACGGCGATGTCGTCAAAGTATACCAAGGCCCGGTCGCCCCTGCGCACGTCGACGAAGACTCCCGGCGCATTCCGCGAACCACCCCGGAGCGTCTGACAAGGGCGTTGCCGTTTCGTGGCGTGAGTGAAACGTATGAGTTCGGTCGAAATTCGCTCTCGTTGGGTTCGGCTTTCTTTCAGCGCGGCTATTTCGATCAGGCGGAAACGGCCTTCTTGCGGGCGTTGCACGACGAACCTTCCAGCGCCGAGGCCTGCTACGGATTGGGCAGCGTCTATCTGAAACAGGAGAGGGCGCGCGAAGCGCGGGGTAGCTTCGAGCGCGCCGTGAACCTCAGCGCGAGCTATCCCGACACCCTGCCAAACGCATGGAACAATCTGGGTCTGTTGGCCACGCGCGAGGGACACATCGACGAGGCGGTCGATCACTTTCAGCAGGCCCTGCGGGTGAGCCCGGACTACTGGATTGCGCTCGAGAATCTGGGCAACGCCTACCGCCTGCAAAAGCGCTGGGACGATGCGCGGACAACGCTGGAGCGGGCGCTGGCCGAGCGGCCCGAAGACCCCGAGGCGAACTACAATCTGGCGATGGTGTTCGCCCAAACTAACGATACGGAGCGCGCTTACCAGTATTTGCAAAAGGCTTTGCAGCTTCGCCCCACTTATGCCGAAGCCCTGAATAATCTGGGTGTCCTCTATCTGCGAACCCGGCGGCGGGACGAAGCTGTGGCAAAGTTCGAGGAGTGCATTCGGGTGGCGCCCGGTTTCGATCAGGCATATCTGAACCTGGCGCGTGTGTACAGTCTGGAAGGCACGCCGCAGAAGGCGCGCGCGGTTCTGATGGAATTGATGAAGCGCCATCCCGGCCATGCGCAGGGCCAGCAGGCGCTGGACCAATTACGATAGACTCGTCTGAAGATGCGCCCGATACGGATGTGGGTGATGGTTTGCGCGCTGGCGGCCGTGACCGCGGGGGCGCAAGATGCAAGCACACTCGAAGGATCCATCCGGGATGCGCAGGGCCGCCCCGTTGCTACCGCCACGTTGCACTTACAGGTGAAATCTACGGGACAGAATTTGACGGTACATACGGACCAGGCGGGTGGTTATCGCTTTACAAAGCTTCGGGCGGGCGATTATGTGCTGCGCTTGGAAGGTGGATCCGGCGAGGCGGCCGCCCGTTCCGTTATCCTCGGAGGTGGCGAGACTAAGAGGATCGATCTTACCGTCGAGTATGCCTTCTCGGACGAACCCAGCTTTATCGTTGCCGGTGTAACCGATCCGGCCAACCATGGCGGCCACGGTTCCGACACTGTGAGGCGTTCTGCCGAAGAGTTGGCGAGTGCGGCGGCGGCTCTAAGCGAAGAGCGTCCGGGCGTGGCGGAAGAGCGTGGAGAGGCGCTCCGAACCGCACGCGAGTATCAGCGGGCGGCGGAACTGGAACCCAGTGAGCCGAACCTGTTCAACTGGGGCTCTGATCTGCTGATGCATCGCGCGGCCGAGCCGGCCACGGAAGTTTTCGCTAAGGGCCATCGCTTATTTCCGCGATCGACGCGGATGTTGTTGGGCCTGGCGGCGGCCGGGTACACGCGCGGCGCTTACGACCAGGCGGCACGGTATTTTTTCGAAGCCTGCGACTTGGACCCCGCCGATGCCGGCCCTTATATGTTTCTGGGCAAAGTGCAAAGCACCGAGATCACCAACTTAGAGGGATATGTGGACAGGCTGGCGCGATTTGCGAAGCTCCACCCCGACAATGCCTGGTCGAATTACTATTACGCCGTCGCCCTTTGGACGCAGCGTAAATCGCCGGAGGATTCCGAGACGCCAGCGCGGGTGCGGGCGTTGCTGGAGAACGCCATCCATCTAGATTCGGGTTTGGGCGCCGCTTACTTGCAACTGGGGGTTGTATATTCCGCCCAGAACGAGGACGCCCGCGCCATCGCCGCGTACCAAGAGGCGATCAAGATCAGTCCGCAGATGGATGAGCCGCATTACCGGCTAGGCCAAGCCTACGCCCGGAGCGGCCAACCGGAGAAGGCCCGGCAGGAGCTTGAGACTTATGAGCGCATGTCGAAGGAACTGCGGCAGCAGATTGAGCGCGAACGGAGTCAGATCCAGCAGTTCGTGTTCGAGCTGCGAGACGGGAATCCCGCAGCTCGTCCGCGATAAGCTTGAGGTTATGCTAGGCCATGCGACTTCCTGCTTACGGGTGGGCCGCCGGCGTGGGAGCGGTCATCAGATTGACAAACATGTCATAGAACCTGGCGGCGTCCAGATCTAATTGAACTTCGACCGGCTGCGTGGCGAGCTTCGGTTTATCTTTTTCCGTCCAGGTAAGCGTATTGCCGTATCCCGCGCCGTGATTGATGTCCACGCTCATGTAGCGAGCCTCGCGCCTGGTTATCAGGGACGGGTCGATCCAGGCGGCCGCGGCGAGTTCGTCCCACATGAAATCGGCGCCCCCGCCTTCCTGGTAGAATCGTGCGATATAGCGCGCCAGCGCCGTGCCGCTGGCCTCGATGCGCTTCACCATGGCGCTTGTCAGACGAGTCTTGATCGAAATATCCGTCGGCGTGCAAGCGATCTTCCGCCACGGAGCGCGCAACACGATGTAGGCTGCCTCCGGATCGAACCAGAAATTGAACTCATGACGCGGATTGGTAGCGAACTCCGGGTAGTCGGTCTGGGGATTCAGGCTTCCGCCCATGAAGACCAGTTCGCGCGCCAGCCCCGCAAACTCCGGATCGAGTGAGATCGCCAACGCGAGGTTAGTCATAGGTCCGCCTTCGTAGATGGTTACTTCGTGCGGATACCGATGCACCGTGCGCAGCAGGAAATGCACGGCATCTTCGACGGCTGGCTTAATCGTGGCCTGGCCTTCCGGCAGCACAGGTACGATGGATGGCGCGTGCCACCACCGGTCGTCCCAAGCACCCGCGTAAGTTACCTTGCCATATTGGTCCTGCCAGAGATGGGCTTCCTCGCGAGTGCGCACCAGCGGGAATTCGGCGCCACTGAATACCGGGATGTTCGTGCGGCCGATAATTTCGAGCAGGCGCAGCGTGTGTGCCATCTCTTCATCGCGCCATTGGTCCCCGCTGACGACGGTGATACCCAGCACCTCGACTTGTGGGGACTGGATCATGGTCAGCAGCGTTTGCAGGTTGCTGCCGCCAGGCCCGGAACAATCTTCATTGACGACCACTTTACGGCGTGGCTGGGCCCACGCGGCGGTAGCCGCCAACAACGCGAGCACGATGCCCTTAGAACAAGAACTTAAGCGCAAGCTGAACCAGACGAGGGTTATTCACCGTGGTGTCGATCGAGCCGAAACCGGGTGTGTCGAGTTGTGGACACGCAGCGCATTCGCTGCCGCCCGGCGTACCGAATTGCGGATGGTTGAAGAGATTGAACACCTCGGCCCGGAAGTCGAGCCGCATCCCCTCGCGCCATGGCAGCACGAAGTGCTTGATAGCCGAAAAGTCCGTATTCACGAAGCCCGGACCGGAGAGGGGAGTCCGCGATGCGTTCCCTAGCTCGCCGCTCGGAGCGTCTGCGAAACAACTGGTGTTGAACCACTCGTTGATCGTGGGGTTGCTCAACACCGGGTTACAGATCTGGTTCGGGCGGATGAGGCTGTTTCCATTGTTTTCGAAGTTGACCCCGGAACCATTGCTCGCCACCACGAAAACCGGGAATCCGGAGGTAGCCTTTTCAATTGCAGTGACTTCCCAATTCCCCAGAATCGCGTTGACGGCGCCATTCCAGTCGTTGCCGAACGCCTTACCTTTGCCGAACGGAAGTTCATAGATCACGCTGGCGGTAAAATCCTGGTTGAGATTCATTTGCGAGAGGCCCCAATCCAACTGTTGCCACCCAGGCAGGGGATAGTAAGTGGCGCCCAGGTTGCTGCCCAGGCCGTCGGTGTATCCTGTGTCGTGGTTTCTGGAATAAGTGTAGCCAATCAATGCGTAGAGACCGTGCCGGGCGCTCTTGGTCTCGGCCTTTATTTGCAGGGAATTGTAGTGAGCAATCCCCTGGTCCGTGATATTCTCGACCGTAGAGTAGGGGAAGTTGGTCACCGGTACGCCGAAGGCCGAGCCGCCGGGGCCGCAGCCTAGTGTGTAACCGGCCACTGAGCCGCAAGCCGTTGGAGATCCAACGTTCAAGTTGTTGCCGTCCACCAGGATATGCGACGCGCGCGATCCTGCATATCCAACCGTCAGCAGAACCTGTCCCGGAAGCTGGTGTTCCACATTCACATTGAACTGTTGTACCCTACCCTGCTTAAAATTCAGGTTTTGCGACAGAATGGTTCCAGTGAATGCATCGAGCGGAGGAGACGAGGTGACAATGGGGAAACCCTGTGATAGGGTAACCGCGGGGTAAGGTGTTTGTCCGTACGTCGTCGCGCAGGCGGAGGAGGCGAACGGACAACCGCCTCCAAACGCGAAGGCGTCCGACTCATAAAAGTAAGGCGGATTCTGCCACAAGCCCTGTGCGCCCTGGTTCCAGGACGAATCGTGGAAGATAGCATAGCCGCCGCGTATGACGGTCGTCTGGCTGCCCCACGGCTTCCACGCCAGTCCGATACGCGGCTCCAGCGCGGTCAGATCCATTTGGACGCCGGCATAGGAATTCGCGCCTTGACCCGCTACCAGGAAGGTTTGGGTGTTTAACACAAAATTCGCCTGGCGGTTGGCGGCCTCGCTGATGGGCGTCACCAGAGCCCAAGCCAAGCCCAAGTTCAGTGTCAGATCCTTAGTCACCCGCCAATCGTCCTCCACATAGGGCCGGAACAGCTTCCAGCGGCGCCCGGTGATATTGCCGTCAAACGTCTGATCGTGGATGGCTAGGTCGGTGAAGCCCATCAGCAGGGACGCGGCCGGATCGCCGCCCCAATCGCCGGTGATGTCCCAATAGCCATCCTGGAACGCCTCGGTCATGACATTCATCTGGTTGGCGCGAATGTTGATGCCGACTTTAAGGTCGTGGCTGCCGCGCACCATATCGAGCGAGTCCGAGAAAGAGAAAACATTGGTGCCACCCTGAAATGGCGCATATCCGCGATCGCCGACCGACCAGTATCCGCTCAACTCGGTGGATGTCAATCCGCAACTAATGCCTCCCAGGTTGGCGCCGGGAATGCCGAGCTTCTCGGCTTCGCAGGTGCCGGTGCCATAGGAGGTGATGAAATCGAAGATTCGATTGTAACCAACGCTGATTTGATTGACGGTCCGCTCAGAGAATATGTGCGTCTCCGAGAGCGCGGCGTTGCGTGCGTGATTGGTGATGTGCTGGGTGCTGCCAAAGGCATTCTGTTCCGCGAATCCCGGCGAACCGCCGGGCACGAACGAGGCCGCCTGATCATAGCTGAACCGCGCGAACATGGAGTCTCTGGTGGAAAAATTGTGGTCCAGCCGGACGTCGAACTCGCCTTCGTTGAGCTTCCGCACCGGCTCGTTTACATAGTTGTAACCTTGGGCCGCGTTGTCCGCATTGGGCAAAGGATAGAGGTTGATCAGTTCCTGGCCGATGGGGTTAAACAGTCCTGCCGGTATCTTATTGCAATCGACGCCGGGCGCCTGGCTGCCGTTGGCGGAGACCGGCATCGGGTTGCCCGCACTGTTGCACTGAAAGTGCGGGTCGGGCGCTCCCGTCATGTAAGGATTGGTCAGAGTCGTCGAGTTGGGATTACCGAACGCGTCGTCGGTGAAATCGCCGTTGCGCATCGCGGCTGTCGGAACCAGGCCCGTAAACGGAATCCCGTGACGCTGCATCTTGGCTTGATAGTCGGCGAAGAAGAAAGTCTTGTCCTTCTGCACCGGTCCGCCAATCGAACCGCCGAACTGGTTCAAATTGAATTGTTCTGTGTAGCTGGCGAAGAAACTGCGCGCGTCGAGATCGGTATTGCGGAAGAATTCGAACAGCGAACCGTGAAAATCGTTGGTCCCCGACTTAGTCGTCACTAGGACGGTCGGTCCCGCGCGCGTGCCGTATTCCGCCGAGTAGTTGTAAGTCAGAACTTTGAACTCCTGGATGGCGTCAATGGAAGGCAGAATGGCGATGCCGCCCGCGGTCAGCTCATTGTTGTCGTTGCCGTCGTACAGCCAATCCGTGGAGTTCGCGCGTGACCCGCCCACAGAGAGCGAGAAAGAACCGCGCGCCGAGACCTCGCTGCTGGGGCCGCCGTTAAAAAAGCTCTGCGGGTTGGTTTCTGTGATGGTGCCTGGGGTGAGTGTCGCCAACTGCACAAAGTCGCGGCCGTTTAAGGGAAGTTCGGCCACCTGTTGAGACGTAATCACCTGGCCCAGCGTCGGGTTGGCGGTTTCCACCGCTACCGCCGTGGCGGTCACTTCAACACTCTCTTTGACGGAAGCGGGCACCAGCTTAAAATCCAACTCGCGATGCTGGTCCACTTGCAAGCGGACATCTTTTTGTTCGGCCGGTTGAAAACCGGTGAATTCCACGCGGACGGTGTAGTTGGCGACGGGCAGCAACGGCACGAGGTAATGCCCCGAATCGTCGGTTGTGGAATCCCGTGTAACGCCCAAGGCCGAAGCGACGATCGCCACTTTAGCCCCGGCAATAGCGGATCCCGTGGCGTCCGTTACGGTGCCTGAGATGATACCGGTAGCTTGGCCATAAAGAAACGGACACCTGCCAAGTACAAGTAAACAAAAGACCGTCGCGAGAAGAATTCTTCTGGTCGGCATCGGTAACCCCCTTCATTGCCACTTCCGGCGGTGGCGATATAGTATTCTCCCGCTTGCTGTCCAATTCATAAGAGCGGGGAGTGAACCAGTATGACTGGATTATTACGGTTGTGTCAAGCCCCTTACAAATTCTCGTTACATGCGCGCACGGCGGATGCGCCAACGGTTTTATAATGGCCTCTAAGCCGCATGCGCAAGAGAACTCCGATCCGGTTAATCCTCCGCATCGCCATCATGGTTGCGATTTTGATTCTGGTCTCGAACCTCTATGACTATGCGATCCGCGCCAACAGCACAACCGCGGCGCTGACGTATTTGCTGGTAGTGCTCGCGGCAGCCACACTTTGGGGTCTGCCGGAAGCGATATTAGCTTCCGCACTGAGTGTATTGTGTCTGGATTACTACTTCCTTCCGCCGGTTCCTTCGTTCGGCATCGACGACCCGCAGAACTGGGTCGCATGGTGCACTTTCCTCATCACTTCACTGGTGGTCAGCGAACTATCCACGCGGTTGAAGAAGCGGGCACGTGAGGCTACCTTGCGGCAGCGCGAAATCGAGCGGATGTATGCGCTGAGCTGCCGGCTGATGCAGGGGAGTGCAGCAACCGTTTTGGCCCAAAGTATTCCCGGACAGGTGGCGGATATTTTCGGTTGTGAGGGGGTGGCTTATTTCGATGGGCTTTCCGGTCGCGTCCACCGCGCGGGGTCCGTCGCGGAGATCTCCGATGCCGCATTGCTCGACATGTCCGGCTCTTCAAACTCGCCGCGCGCGACGGGCGGCAATGCGACGCTAGTTGCCGTAAACCTGGATGCCAGCGCCATCGGCAGCCTGGGATTCTGCGATGCCTCGATTTCAGAGCCGGCCATGCAGTCCATCGCGAACCTGGTGGCCTTGGCAATGGATCGCGTGCGCAAACAGGAGGCCGCCGCGCAGGCCGAGGGTGCACGCCGCCATCAGGAGCTCAAGTCGATGCTGCTGGATGCGTTGGCGCATGAGTTTCAGACGCCGCTGACTTCCATCCGCGCGGGCATCGGCGCTATGCTGGCGGAATCGCCTAAACGCGATCAGCAGGAATGGCTTGAGATTTTGAATGAAGAGAGCGGACGGCTCAGCGCCATGATGACCGAGGCCATCCAGATGGCGCGTATCGAAGCGGGCCACGTAGATCTGGACAAGCAGATGCACACCGTGGAAGATCTGGTCTACTCGGCGCTGGAGAAGGAGCTGGCAAAGGGTGCGCAAATCGAAATCGATTTGCCACGGGGTTTGCCGCCGGTTTCCGCCGACGCCGGACTGATTCGCCTGGTGATCCGGCAAATCACCGGAAATGCTCTCCGGTATTCGCAGCCGGGCGCACCCATCACGGTGCGCGCCTACGCGGCGGATACCGGTGTGGCGATCAGCATCACCGACCGGGGGCCGGGCATTTCGGCGGAAGAACAGCGGCAGATCTTCGAAAAATACTACAGGGGGAAGCAGGGACGCGGGCATCTTACCGGCATGGGGATGGGACTTCCCATCGCGCGCCAGGTGGTGGAGGCCCACAATGGCCGGGTGTGGGTGGAGAGCCAGCCCGGCGAAGGCGCCACATTTTCGTTTACTCTTCCTCTGGCGCACGAGGAGGCCAACGTTTGAGCGGAGCCAAGATTCTGGTCGTGGACGACGACTTACAAATTCGGCGCGTGATGCGCAAAATGCTGGTTGCGCAGGGCTACACGGTCAACGACGCGCGCAACGGCGAGGAGGCCCTGGAGACGCTGCGCCGCGGCCGGCACGATTTGGTGTTGCTGGATCTGGCGATGCCCGGCATGGGCGGCCTGGAAGCCTGCCGCGCGATTCGTGCGGCTTGGGATCTGTGCATAGTGGTCCTATCGGTGCGCGACATGGAGAAGGACAAGATTGGCGCTCTGGACGCCGGCGCCGACGATTATGTCACGAAGCCATTCAGCATGCAGGAACTGCTGGCGCGCATCCGCGCCGGGCTGCGCCGTTCGCCGCTAGCTCCGGAGGCAGCGCCGCAACTGTTGCAAACCGACGGTCTGGAGATCAACTTTGCCGCGCGGCGGGTGATTGTAGCGGGCCGTGAAGTCCGCCTGACGCCTACCGAGTTCGACCTGTTGCAATATCTGGCCACCAACCCCAACGTTACGATCCCGCATCGGCGGTTGTTGCAGGCGGTGTGGGGGCAGGACTACGGCAACGAGGTGGTCTATTTGCGCGTGTTCATCAATCAGCTCCGCAAGAAGATCGAGCCGGAGCCCGGAAAGCCGCGTTACATCCTGACCGAGCCTTGCATCGGGTATCAATTTCACTTGGTACATCGGGTAGAGAGCCAAACATAAGCCATCCGGACGCGGGCGCTCCTTCACCCGAACTTATATTCGAGACCTTCACCGCCTATCAACGCCCGGCGGCCCTCCACGCGGCGATCGAATTGGACCTGTTTCGCGCCATCGGAGAAGGGCCGGGCGACGTCGCCTCGCTGGCGCGCCAATGCGAATCCTCCACGCGCGGTATTCGCATCCTGTGCGATTACCTTACTATCCTCGGATTGCTGGTCAAGGAAGACGGCCGTTACCGGCACACGCCGTCCAGTGCGCTGTTCCTGGACCCCCGCTCGCCTGGGTGCATCGCTTCGGCGGCGCTGTTTCTGGGCCATCCGTCCCATGGCGCGTCGTTCGCCCGCTTGACGGATGCGGTCCGCTGCGGCCACACCATGCTGACGGGAGCCGGTACAGTGGAGCCGGAGAATCCCATCTGGGTGGAGTTCGCGCGCAGCATGGCGCCCATGATGGGGGCCTTGGCTGGACCGTTGGCCGCCATTGCGCTCGACGGGCTGGCAGGACCTTTGCGCGTGCTGGATATCGCCGCCGGCCACGGACTGTTCGGCATTGCGGTGGCCAAGGTCAATCCGGAGGCGCAAATCACTGCCGTCGATTGGGGCGCGGTGCTGGAGGTGGCTCGGGACAACGCCCGTGAGGCGGGTGTTGAGGGCCGTTACCATCCGCTGCCCGGCAGCGCGTTCGACGTGGAATATGGCGGACCGTACGATGTCGTGCTGCTCACGAACTTTCTGCACCATTTCGACCCGGCCACGTGCGTCGGGCTGCTGCGGAAAGTGCGGGCATCGTTGAAAGCCGGGGGCCGTGCGGCGACGCTGGAATTCGTGCCCAATGAAGACCGCGTGACGCCACCCGTAGCCGCGGCCTTCAGCTTGACCATGCTGGCGAACACCGCGGCCGGTGACGCCTATACCTATCGCGAACTGGAGGAGATGTACCACAAGGCGGGCTTCAGTGGCATCACCGCACACCCCATTCCCAGAAGCGCGCAGACGGTAGTTATAGGGCGGGCAACCTTGCCCAACATCGCCTAATTTCGCGCGTGCTTTGCAGGGTACCGCCAGGCAGACGTGCGGGTCCGATAAGAAGGCATTGCAGGGCTCCGAATCTAACTGGATCTATGCCGAGTTTACCAGACCTCCTAATTTCCCCAAGTACTCGTCCTTACGGGCCTAGTTCTGAGGCGGACCCGTCTAACGGGCGAAGTCGCGACCCTATTCTCCAGCAGTGTGGGATACACGGTTCGCCGCCGTGTGGGTGACCACCGGCAGGCGCTTGCGCGGGCCCTTTACCGCGCGATGCTTGACGGCAACGGCCGCCCGCTTCGGCGCCACGCTCTCCCGATATGCCACCGGGATCAGGATCCGGTCGCCGGCCGCAGGCGAGGATTGCCTCAGTCCATTGGCTGCCGCGATATTACCGGCCGCCATGCCGTAACGCTTGCCGATGGAAGCCAACGTCTCGCCGCTCGACACTTTATGCATACGCCACGATGCACGCCGCTCTGCGGGGATCATCTGCAGCGAAGCGGAAATCGTGTTGCCCGTTCCTTTGGGCACGTGCAACACGTAACCGGCCGGAGCGACGCCCTTCAATAGCGCCGGATTCAGATCCTGCAGCTCCGGAATCGGGGCGTCGGTCAAGTCCGCCACGAGCCCCAGGTGTGTCGGCGCGCCCACTTCAATGGTGTCATACTCCAGTGGCGCGTCGGGCACCACGCCTTCCAACCCGTACTGCGCCGCATTCTTCGTCATGATGGTCATGGCCAGAATAATCGGCACGTAGTTGGTGGTTTGCTCTGGTAACGCGCGGCGGTTGCGGAGCTCCCAGAAGTCCGCATACCCAGTCCGCTCCACCGCACGCGCCACCGCCACGGGCCCGCAATTGTAAGCCGCCATCGCCAGATACCAATCGCCAAACATGTTGTACAAATCGTGCAGATGCCTGGCGGATGCGCGGGTGGCTTTCTCGGGATCGAACCGGTCGTCGGTATACGCCGTACGCATTAGCCCGTACTGCTGGCCGCGCCACGCCACAAACTGCCACATTCCGCCCGCGGCTTTATACGAAATAGCCCGTGGGAAAAAACCGGATTCGGCCTGCGCCAAATGGATCAATTCCTGCGGTATGCCCTCCTCCTGGAGGATGCGCTCGATCAACGGACGATAACGGCCGGCGCGCTCCAAGCCCGCGATCAAGGTCTTGCGCCCGCGGCCCGAGAAATAGTTGATGTAGCCTAGCACGGCATCGTTCACCGAGAGCGGGAGTTGGGATGCCGTCGCTTGGACCTGCTCTTTCACCTTGTCTTTCAGCTTGGGATCCACAGGGAACGTCATCTGCAGAATATCTTCTAGGGGCGCTTTCTCAAATCGGGCTTCGTCTACATCCACGCCCGCGCCCAGCCCCGCCAGGTCGTAGCGATGCACCGCGTCCACCATCTCGTCGAGCCGGGCGTCAAACGCTTGCCGATCCGACGGGTTGTTTCGCGAAGCCTCGAGCATCAGATCAACGGCGTTGTCAAATTCCCGGCGCGCTTGTGGCGTATTGTTCGCCTGATAGGCCTTTTTGCCACGCTGGAAGGCTTGATCGGCGCGCTGCATCAGCAGATCGCCCTCGGACGGTGCAATCGGCAACTTTTGCACTAGAATGGCGGGCGCATCGTGCAAGTATGGGTTCGGTTCCAGTGCGGGCGGATCGGGGGCCTCCAGTTCAGCCGCCGGGGGCGGCGTGGAAGGCAGGAATGCCGATTGGAACTTGGACTGCTGGTTATAACCGCAACCGGAAACGCCCAGGATTACGGAGGATGCGGAAATATAGATAAATCGCTTGGTTCGACCGGTCACTAAAACGATCCTTCGAACAGATTAGGCAGCCTAACGTGCTGCCAGCGCAAGTTGTAGCCGAAATGAAACCTAGAATCTAGCGCATTGCCCGGCCGAGGTCAACCGGGTCTTCCAAAAGTATACGTGTGTCCAAATGGCACAACCGTGGCTATCCGGCTATCTCTATTCTACTCCTCTTCTTCCTCTTCGCCGGTCTTGGCCGCCTTGGCCGCCGCAATGATTTTGTCCGCCTGCAGGCCCGGCACGTAATCGTAATGATCGAATTCCATGGTAAAGGAGCCGCGCCCCTGCGTCATGGAGGTCAGATCGTTCTGGTAGTTTAGCATTTCCGCCATGGGCGCTTGGGCGCGGATAAACTGAGTGTTACCTTTAGTATCCATGCCCGCGATGCGGCCGCGCCGGCTGTTCAGATCGCCCATCAGGTCGCCTGCGTATTCCACCGGGGCCTGGATTTCAACGTTCATAATAGGCTCGAGGAGCGCCGGCTTGGCCGCCTGCATGGCGTTCTTGAACGCCTTGCGCGCCGCCAGCTTAAACGCCAGTTCCGAGGAATCCACATCGTGGTACGAACCGTCGTATAACACCACGCGGAAATCCACCATCGGGAATCCGGCCAGGAACCCGCCCTCTGCCGCTTCCAAAATACCTTTTTCCACCGCGGGGATATAGTTCTTGGGAATCGAGCCGCCGAAAATCTCGTTGACGAATTCGAACTTGGCCCCGCGCGCCAGCGGCTCCATTTTGATCCAGCAATCGCCAAACTGGCCATGGCCCCCGGTTTGCTTTTTGTGACGGCCTTGTACGTCCGCATGACCACGGATGGTCTCACGATACGGAATCTTCGGCGCTTTCAAGATTACTTCTACGCCGTAGCGCTTCTTCAACCGGCTGGCGACCACTTCCACATGCTGCTGCCCGCTGCCGCCCAGCAGGAATTCCTTGGTCTGCGGATCCCTGTAGAAACGCAGCGATTGGTCTTCCTCCAGGATGCGATGCACGGCGTTGCCCATGCGGTCCTCATCCTGGCGCGACTTGGCCTCGATGGCGAACGCGATGGATGGCTCCGGAAGCTGCACGGGCGGATACGTGTACACCACGCCCTTGTCGCCCAGCGTATCGCCCGTGAGAGTGTCTTTCAGCTTGGCGACCGCCCCAATATCGCCCGCGTGGATTTCCGTGACCGGCGTAATGGTCTTCCCCACCGGCACGCCGATGTGCGCCAGGCGCTCGGCTGTGCCTTTCTGGTTGTACAGGTTGGCGTCGTTCTTCAGCACGCCCGAGTAGACCTTGAAAAAAGTAATGCGTCCCGCGAACGGATCGGCGGTGGTCTTGAAGACGAAGGCCGAACAAGGACCGGCATCGTTGATTTTGCAGGCTTTCTCCGCGCCATTCATCCGCACCACCACCTCGCGCTCGGTGGGCGCCGGCAGGTTGTCCACCACGAAGTTGAGGATCAGATCCGTGCCGATGTTGTGCAAGGCGGAGCAGCACAGCACCGGGAATAGACGCATGTCGCGTGTACCTTCGCGGATGCCATCGAGGATATGTTCGGCAGGCAGCGTGCCCTTTTCAAAAAACTCTTCCATCAGAGCGTCGTTGCCCTCGGCGACCAGCTCGACCAGCGCTTCGTGCGCGGCTTGCGCGGCGTCCGCCAGATCCGCCGGAATATCGCCCTCCTTGCCTTTGCCGTCCCCATCCGGCGTGTAGGTGTAGGCTTTCATGCGGACGAGATCGACCACTCCCCTGAAATCGCGCTCTGCGCCAATGGGAATCTGGATCGGTATGGCGGTCCGGCCGAAGGCTTCCTGGACGCTGCCCAGGGCGCGCTCGAACGACGAGCGCTCGCGGTCGAGTTTGTTAACGACCACCGCCCGCGGCAGCTTATAGTCGTTCGAGTAGCTCCAGACCTTTTCGGTCTGTACCTCGACGCCAGCCACCCCATCCACCACCACTAGCGTTGCGTCAGCCGCGATCAGCGCGGCGCGCGTATCATTAATAAAGATGTTGTAACCCGGCGTATCGAGGATGTTGATCTTGGCCCTCTTCCACTCGGCCACACCGATGGCGGTGGAGATGCTGACTTTGCGCTGAACCTCCTCTTCGTCGAAGTCCGTGATGGTGTTGCCTTCATCCACCCGCAACAGCCTGTTGGTGGCCCCGGCCGTGAAGAGCAGCCCGGCGGTGAGCGTGGTCTTGCCGGAATCGCCGTGGCCCACCACACCGGCGTTCCGGATGTCCTTGCCTTCGTAGATCTTCACTAGAAAGCTCCCGTTTTGAAACCGGATGGTAACACGTAGGACAGGCCTCCTGGCCTGTCGGCGGGAGTCTGGCGCTTAGTGCCGCCTACTCTCGCCGACCGCCCCGTCCAGCCGCGCCCCCAAAGCCTCGAACCCGGCCTTCGGTCCGTGCCATTCCAACTCATCCACATCGTCGAACAGCGCGATATCGGTCCGCAGTGTGGCGAGCGTCCGGAACAGGAGCGCCAGGTCCCGCTCGCCCGCCAGCGTCCGCGCCAGCGAACTGGCATTAACGGCGTTCACGCTCCACTCCCGCCAGTCTGCCGGGATCGATTCAATATGTGCGAATTTCGCGAGCACGGCGGCCGTCGACTTCGCTCCCCATCCGGGCAGGCCAGGGTAGCCGTCCGCAGCGTCGCCTACCAGCGCGAGATAGTCCGGGATTGAAGCCGGTGCGACGCCGAACTTCTTAACAATGGCGTCTTCATCGAACGCGACGCGCGACCGCCGGTTCAACTGCACCACCCGCGTGCCGCGTACGCATTGCGCGAGATCTTTATCTGGCGTACAGATAATGACGCGTTCCACCCGCGCGTCACGCGCTGCGATGGCCGCCCCGGCGGCCAGCGCATCGTCCGCCTCAAACTCCACCATCGGCCACACCGTGACGCCCGCCGCGGAGAGCGCCTCTTCCAGCAACCCGAACTGGGACATCAGGTCCGGCGGGACCCATTCGCTGGTCTTATAACCTGCCCAAAGCCCATTGCGAAACGACTCAATGACGTGATCGGTTGCCACGGCCACATGCGTGGCGCCGCCGCGGATCATACCCAGGACCGATCCCAGCACACCGCGGGCGGCGGCCACCTCGCGGCCGTCCGCGTCCTGCGCCGGCGGCAACGCGTAGTAGTGCCGGAACAACTCGTATGTGCCGTCAATTAAATGAACGTCCAGGATGCGGCTCCGGAACAAACTTAACAGCTTGCGGCGTCGGCTGGGGGCCGGCCGTCACAAGGCGGAACAAATCGCGCCGGATTCGCGTTAAGCAGATTATGAAAACGCTGATCTGTTTCCTACTGTTGACGGGACTAACCTTAAGCGCCGGAGAGCTAACCGGCAAGTGGAGCGGCAAGTTCGACATCACCACCCCCGACGGTGAAGTCAAGCCCGACTCCGCGGTGCTGAACCTGAAATTGGATGGGACCAAGGTGACGGGTACGGCCGGCCCGAACGAAGACCAGCAATGGAGCATTCGAAACGGCAAGCTGGAAGCGGGCAAGCTTACGTTCGAGGTTCTCCCCGAAGGCGACGAGGATAAAGGATTGCTCGTATTCGACTTGGTATTCGATGGCGACACCATCCGGGGTACCGCAACCGGCCACGACGGGGACAATAAACTTACCGCCAAAGTGGACTTGAAACGGGCGGGCTGAAAGCGCGCTATACTAGGTAGTTTGAAATAAGATGCCGAAACGTACCTTTCAGCCAAATAATCGTCGGCGCGCGAAGACGCACGGGTTCCGGTCCCGCATGGAAACCAAGAATGGGCGGGCAGTTCTGGCGCGGCGCCGCGCACGGGGCCGCCACAAACTCACGGTCAGCTCCGAGAGGTAAGCATCCCTGGCTTCACGAGGCGCTTCCCGAAACGTGTCCGTCTGTTGCGATCCCCGGATTTCCGCAGAGTGTACGATAAGGGGGCCCGTTTTTCCAGCCCCTTCTTTGCGGCGTTTTGCGTGCGGGAGCCACAGGCCGGCGGACCGCGGATCGGTTTCACCACGTCGCGCAAGCTCGGTAAGGCGGTGGTGCGCAACCGTATCAGGAGGCGTGTGCGCGAAGCCGTCCGCCTGCATCTCGATCAATCGATCAATTGAGTCCAGAGTGGTCAATCGTTTTCAACCCCCGGCGCAAAGCGATGGAAGCCCCGTTTCCGGATCTGGAGCGGGAGGTGCAACGCCTCTTTCAGCGGTGCAGCGCGCCGTGATTGCGGTGCTTCGTTTTTATAAACTGTACCTTTCGCCGCTGCTGCCTTCGGCTTGCCGGTTTTACCCAAGCTGCTCGGAGTATATGTTGCAGGCCGTCGAACGGCGGGGCGTCTGGCGCGGCGTTTGGATGGGGACCAAGCGGCTGGCGAAGTGCCACCCGTTTCATGCGGGCGGTATCGACCCCGTACGGTAAATACAAAACAGCATGGCTGAAATCAATAGCGGCGGTACATCGGGCGGCACGGGAAAACCGAAAGAGTTGTCCATGGAGCTGCGGCTCCTGCTGGCCTTCATCCTGATGGGCGTGGTCCTGTTCCTCACGCCGTATTTCTATAAGACCGTAACGCCGCCGGTGAAGAAGACCGCTCCGGTTGCCGCCAAGAGCGAGCCAGCGACGGTGGCGACGGCCGCCACTACCACGCCGGCTGAGCCTGCGGCTCCCGCTGCCGGTACGGCGCCGGCCGCGCCGGCGGTTGCCGCGCAGAAGGAAGAGATCCACACGATCGATACCGATCTCTTTCAGGTCAAGTTCAGCAACCGGGGTGGCACGGTGACAAGCTGGCTATTGAAAAAGTATAAGCAGCACAGCGGCGCGCCCCTGCAACTGGTCAATACGGCATCGCACGCCGATCCGCCCGCGGCGCTCTACTTCCCCGCACAGAAGCCCGCCATCGACCTTAACCAGGCCCTTTATGAAGTGCACAGCGATGCGGACGGCCTGGCCATCAGCTTCGATTATTCCAACGGCAAGGTAGTAGCGCACAAATCCTTTCAGTTCCGGAAATCCAGTTACCTGCTGGATGTTTCGACCCAGGTGGCGGACGGCGGCAATCCGCTGCCGCATCAGATCGAGTGGCGCGGCGGGTTCGGCGATATGGCGGCAACCAATCCGTCGGGCGACCAGCAGACTCTGCGCTTCGAAGGCGGCCAAAGACGGTCCCATCACCGTGACGGGCAATTATTCCTTTGCGGGCGTCGAGGATAAGTATTTTGTGGCGGCGTTTCTTCCGGCGCAGAGTGCCGCGGTCGCCATGACCACCTTCAGCGATAGCGAACTCAGCCCTGGCGGGTCGACCCAAGCGCCCTACGCGGGGGCGGCGGTGGGTGACGGTCCGGTGAACCAATTCTCGCTTTACGTCGGCCCAAAGGATATCGATATCCTGCGCGCGGTGAATCCCCGGCTGGAGCAGGTCGTGGATTTCGGCTGGCTTAGCATTCTGGCGAAGCCGCTGTTCCTGATTGTGAATTGGGTTGCCGACCGCGCCATTCACAACTACGGCTGGTCGATCATTCTGGTGACCATCGGTCTCAACTTCGTGCTGTTTCCGCTGAAAATCACCAGCATGAAGTCCATGAAGAAGATGCAGGCGCTGCAGCCGCAAATCACCATCATCAACGACAAGTACAAGAACGTCGGCCTGCGCGATCCGAAAAAAGCGGATCAGAACCAGGAAGTGATGGAGCTATACAAGAAGCACGGCGTGAATCCCATGGGCGGCTGCGTCCCCATGCTGCTGCAAATTCCGTTCTTCATCGCCTTCTATAAAGTGTTCTCGGTGTCGGTGGAGATGCGCGGCGCGAGCTGGCTGTGGGTCACCGACCTTTCGCAGCCGGAAACGCTGGCGATTCACCTGCTGCCCATCATCATGGTTGCCAGCCAGTTCGTGATGCAGAAGATGACTCCCACCACCACGGGAGGCGATCCCAGCCAGCAGAAGATGATGCAGTTCATGCCGCTGATCTTCGGTTTCATGTTCTATAACCTATCGAGCGGCTTGGTATTATACTATTTGACCAGCAACCTGGTGGGCGTGGCGCAGCAATGGTTCTTCAATCGAACATCGCTTGCCAGCGTGGCCGCACAGTCGGTGCAGCCACCAAAGAAGAAAAGAGATGGCAGGAAATAGACGGTGAATCCTCGCAAGTATTCGGTATCGTCGGCGGGTCCGCGCATTGAGCGGTTTCTGCGTCCCGTCCTGCAGCAGTCGGGCTTCCGCATGGAATTCGAGATGGCCGACGGACAAGCCACGGATGACGATTTCGAGACTCCCGACGTGGTCGTGAAATTCAACGGGCCGGATGTTGAGTATCTGCTGGCGAACCGGGCGGAGTTGCTGCTGGCGCTGGAGCACGTGACCATGGAAGCGTTGCGCATGCCTTCCGAGGACCACTCGCGCATTTCCTTCGATGCCAACGACTACCGGCTGTTGCGCATTGAGGAATTACGCCTGAGCGCGGCGGCGGTGGCCGAGAAGGTAAAGCGCACGGGCCAACCCTTTCGCTTCAATCCCATGAACAGCCGCGAGCGGCGCGTCATTCACCTGGCGCTGCGGAACGAAACCGAACTGCGCAGCGAGTCGAGTGGTTCGGGCGGATTCCGGCACGTAGTGGTGTATCCGGCGGGCATGGCCAGCCTGCCCGATCCTCCGCAACCGGCATTTGTGCGGCGCGATGGGCCTTATGGCGGCGACCGGCGGGATTCCGGACGGGATCGCGGAGGGTCCGACAGGCGTGGCCGTCCGCAGCGGCGTGGCGCTCCTAGCGGGCCTCGGCGCTAAGGTGGGATGGGCCTCCTGGCCTGTCCACTCAATGAACCTCACCGATACCATCGTCGCTATTTCCACGCCTACCGGACGCGGCGGGATCGGCGTCGTGCGCCTTTCCGGCGGGCGCGCGCGCGAGATAGCCGCACGCATGGTCCGCTTTGCGGGCGCGCCGGATTGGCAGCCGTGGTCCTGCCAACTGGCCGAGTTGCTGGACAGCGAGGGGCGCGCGGTGGACCAAGTGGTGGTCGCGTTTTTTGCGTGCCCGCGTTCCTATACCGCCGAAGATATCGTGGAGATTTCGTGCCATGGCGCGCCGGTGGTGCTGCGGCACGCTGTCACGTTGGCGATGAATGCCGGCGCGCGCCTCGCCGAGCCAGGCGAGTTCACTTTGCGCGCTTATCTGAACGGACGCATCGATCTGCCGCAAGCGGAAGCGGTGCGCGACCTGATCGACTCCACGACGCTCTACCAGGCACGCATTGCCGCGCAACAGGCCGGCGGGTCTGTGTCACGGCGCGTCGCGCCGCTCAAAGAACAGCTTCTGGAACTGATCGCGCTGATGGAAGCGGGCATCGACTTCGCGGAGGACGATGTGAGCGTAGCGCCCGCGGGAGAAATCCTGCGGCGCTTGCAGCCGGTCGCGGCAGGAGTCGGCAGCCTGGCGGAGAGCTTCGCCTTTGGCGGCTTGGTGCGCGCGGGTTTGACACTGGCCATCGTGGGGCGGCCCAACGTGGGCAAGAGCAGCCTGTTCAACCGCCTGTTGGAGCAGGATCGCGCCATCGTCACGGATATTCCCGGCACCACGCGCGATGTGGTTTCGGAGGTGGCTGCGATTCATGGCATCCCTGTGAAACTGTTCGATACGGCGGGCATACGGGAGGGGCAGGGGCTGGTGGAGACGCTGGGCATCGAGCGCAGCTTCCAGGCCATGGCGGATGCCGATATGACCCTGGTGGTTGTGGATTTGTCCGCGCCGATTACGATCGCGGATCGCGAGTTGATGGCGCGCGCCCGCGAGCAGGGCCGCTGGATCCTGGTAGGCAACAAGTGCGATCTGCCGCGCCTTGCGGAGCCTCCCGATCTCATACGGCCGGTTTCAGCGCTGACCGGCGATGGAATTGAAGAGTTGCGCGAGGCCGTGTTTCGAACTGTGGCGCCGGCGGCAGGCGCGGAACTGGAGTCGGGCTTCATCACCAGCCTGCGGCATGAGCGGCTGCTGCGGGAGTCGCTCGCGTATCTGGAAAAGGCGGCCGGAGCGGTGGCGGAGCAGGTGCCGCACGAAATGCTGCTGCTGGATCTTTACGGTGCGTTACGGCCTATCGACGCGATTACGGGGGCGACTACGGCGGACGATATCCTGAATCGCATCTTCTCAACGTTTTGTATCGGGAAATGATTTATGGCACGATGGCCGACTCTATCAGGGCGTCGAAGCGGCCTTGGAAATCCGCCAAGCCGGACGCGGGCATGCGGGATTCGAAGACTACGCGGCTTTTCGCGCCATCGACCCACGTCAGATACTCGACCATCGGCTTTCCGCCGCTTACATAGTCGGCCACCGCACTGAGAGCTGGCCGCCCGCCAATTGTGGTGTTCTGTATGCTTTCCGGGCGATATTTGTAGCCCTCGAGGTTATTACGTTGTGCAGCCTTGCAATCGAGACGCCTGCTCATCACCGAGGGAATATTGGCTGGGTCGATAGCGCGTTTTTTCAGCCACACCAATCCGGTTAGGTTCAAAACGGTGTCTCTTACGAGGACAAATTGCGCGCCGTCGGACGACCAGTCCTGGTTCACGATCACCCAGTCGGGCGGCAAAGTAAATTGAATGCCTGTCAGGTTGTGGTGATAGATTCCGTTCTCCAGTGTACCCATAGGTTCCGAGGCCCTGGAGATCTGAGCTTGACCGGGTATCGCTGCTATCGGCGCAAGAACGGCAAATACAAGGAGACGCGGGGACATAAAATCTCTAAGTTCTGTCGACGGCTATGGCAGTACGGCGGACTGTATTACGATGTCAAAGCGGCTTTGGAAGCCGGGCAAAGACGTGGCCAGCATGCGGGATCCGAAGACCACACGGCTTTTCTCGCCTTCTACCCAAGTAGTATACTCGGCCATTTGCTGCCCGTTCCTCAGATAATCGGCGATGCCACTTAGAGCCGGCTTTCCGCCGATCGTGGTTTGGAGCACGCTTTCGGACCGGTACTTGTAGGCCTCAAAATTGTTGCGCTCCCTCATCCTGTTATCGATACGCCTGTTGAGCAAGGCCGGGATGTCGGCTGGATCGACGGTTCGCGCCTTCATCCAGACAGTGCCGATGACGTTCGTAACAGTGTCTCGCACGAGGACACTCTGGCCACCGCCGTCTGCCCATCCCTGGCTCACGATGACCCAGTCGGGCGGCAAAGTGAACTCAATGCCGGTCCGATTGTGATGATAGACACCGTTTTCGAGCGTACCTATCGATAGGGACTTATGGGGAGGCTGCGCCTGGACCGCCATCGCTGCCGCAATCAGGAGCAAAACAGCAGACAAGAGGAACCAACCGGTCCGCTTGGACATACACCACCTGCCTTTGTGACCTACGACGTAAGGGCCTGAGCGAAGGTTACGGTTTCCCTCCGCATGGCGGACGTTAGGAAAAGGTGGTCTTTCCCAGGATGACTGGGCGGCGGGCGCCGGTGGCCGAGGGTAGGTTGGACGGTTTTCGGCGCCAAGTCCGGTAGGCCAGGATGGCGAAGGCGATGGCCTCTTTGGCATCCACATCGATGCCGTAATCGGCTGAGGTCGCCACGGCCACGCTCGGCAGAAGGGCGGTCAGGTGCGACAGGATTTGCGGATTGTGTGCGCCGCCTCCGGAGACGATCAGTTCGCCCGGTTTGAAAGGCGCGACGGCTATCGCTACGGTCGCTGCGGTGAGCACGGTGGCGGTGGCGATCAGGACCGGAAACGGTAGGCCGGTTTGCTTCAGGCGCGCCACAAATTCCGGGCCGTATTGTTCGCGGCCGGCGCTTTTGGGCGGCTTGCGGCGGTAATACGGATCGGCCAGCAAATCGTCGAGCAGCGGGCGATTCAGAATGCCTTGCGCGGCGATCCGGCCACCGCGATCGAAGTCTTGCCTGCCGCCGGTGTACTCGCGTGTGAGCGCATCGATCACCATGTTGCCTGGGCCGGTATCGAAGGCGACGCCCGACGGGATCACGGTGATATTCGCGATGCCGCCGATGTTAAGCGCGATGCGCGTGCGGCTCGGATGCCGGAACAGCAGACAATCGACGAAGGGGACTAGCGGTGCGCCCTGGCCTCCGGCGGCGATGTCGCGCGTACGGAAATCGCAGACCACCGGCGCCCCGGTGCGCTCCGCGATCACGGCGGCTTCGCCGATCTGCAATGTGTTGGAGCCGCCTTCGTGATAGATGGTCTGGCCGTGACAGCCGATGAGCGCTACGGGACCGAAGCGGCGGCAGGCGCGCAGGACGGCGCGGGCATACAGTTCACCCAACTGGAAATTGAGCCGCGAGATTTCGCGCGTGGTGGTCGTCGTATTCGAGACGGCCAGAATCGCACGCCGCACTGCCTCGGAATAGGGCGTAGATTGGAAGCCGATTGTGGAGACATGGCGGCCTTGGATATCCACGATGGCTACGTCGATGCCATCCAGCGACGTGCCGCTCATCACGCCGGCTACACGCACGCACGCCTCAATTCGTCCTGCAGTTCCGCGAGCAGGCGGAGAGCTTCAACGGGCCGCAGTTCGTCGATGTTCAAGTTGCGGATGCGCTCGGCGATGGTGTAATTCAGCGGCTCGAAAAGCTGGATTTGCACGGGTCCCACCGGCTGGGCGGGCGCGGCCGAAAGTTCTTCGGTCACCACATGTTCGGTGCGCTCATGCAGCCGCAACACTTCATTGGCGCGCTCGATGACGCGTAGCGGCAGCCCGGCCAGGCGCGCGACTTCGATGCCATAACTACGGTCGGCCTTGCCCGGTTCGACCTTGCGCAGGAAGATGATCCGGTCGCCGGCTTCCTTCACGGAGACGCTCAGGTTGCGGATGCCATCGAGTTGCTCGGCCAGTTCAGTGAGCTCGTGGTAGTGGGTGGCGAAAAGCGTTCTGGCGCGCGTGCGGGCGTGGATGTGCTCGACCACCGCCCAAGCCAGCGCCAGCCCATCATAGGTGGCGGTGCCGCGGCCGATCTCATCGAGCACGATGAAGCTGCGCGGCGTGGCGGTGTTCAGGATGACGGCGGTCTCGGTCATCTCGACCATGAAAGTGGAGCGCCCGCGCGCCAGATTATCGGACGCGCCGATGCGCGTAAAGATACGGTCAGTCAGCGGCAAGACGGCGGAATCGGCTGGAACAAACGAGCCCATTTGCGCCAGGATGGCGATCAGCGCGGCCTGCCGCAAGTAAGTGGACTTGCCGCCCATGTTGGGGCCGGTGATGATGGCGATCAGATCGGTATCGGAATTGAGGTAGAGGTCGTTGGGGATGAATCGCCCGGCATCCTGTTGTTCGAGGCGCTCGATCACGGGATGGCGGCCGGCCAGAATCCGCATCTCGCCGTTGTCGGAAAATGTGGGGCGCGCATAGCGGTTCTCGGCGGCCACTTGCGCGAGCGCCACGGTCGCGTCGATTTCGGCGACGGCCGCGGCGGTCGAGCGAATACGCTGCGCATGTGCGGCGGCGAATTTGCGCACTTCGGCGAACAGTTCCTTTTCGAGCGTGAGGATCTTGTCTTCGGCGTCCAGAACCTTGCGTTCGTAGTCCTTCAATTCGGGCGTAGTGAACCGCTCGGCATTGACCAGGGTTTGCTTGCGCTCGTAATCGGTTGGGGCCAGGTGCTGGTTGGCTTTGGAGATTTCGATGTAGTAGCCGAAGACATTGTTGAAGCGGACCTTCAGCGATTGGATGCCGGTGCGGGCGCGCTCGCGGGCTTCGATTTGCGCGATCACCTGGCGTCCGTTGCGGCTGAGATCGCGCAGCTCGTCGAGATCGGGGTGGAAGCCGGCGCGGATCGTTCCGCCATCGGACAGGTTGATGGGCGGCTCGTCGGCGATGGATTCGAGGATGCGGTCGCGGGCTTCCGTTACGTCATCGAGGCGGTCATGCAACTCACGCAGGCGTACAGCGCGCTGCGTTTCGAAAGTTGCCTTCAGGGTGGGAATCTTTTCCAGCGAGCGGCCCAGCGCCAGCACGTCGCGCGGATTGGCGACCCCCATGGTGATTTTTGCCAGCAGGCGTTCGATATCCAGGATGCCGCTCAGTTGCTTGCGCAATTCGGCGCGCAGGATGGTTTGCTGAAGCAGTTCGCCGGCGGCATCCAGGCGGCCCTCGATTTCCGCGCGGTCGAGCGAGGGACGCAGCAGGCGCTGGCGCAGCAGGCGTCCGCCCATGCCGGTTTGTGTTTGATCGAGAACGTGGAGCAACGTGGCGTCTGTGCGCTCGCCGGCGAAGAGCGGCTCGACCAGTTCGAGGTTGCGCACGGTGACGGCATCGAGCAACATGCTTTCGGCGCGGTCGTAATACATTGGCCGGTCGAGGTGTTCGAGGGCGGCGCGCTGGGTTTCGCGCAGGTAATGCAGGATGGCGCCCGCCGCGCATACTGCCGCTTGCCGGTTGGCCAAGCCGCATCCATCGAGCGAGAGCAGGCGGAAGTGATCGCGCAGGGTGCGGTCGGCGTAATCGAAGGTGAAGATCCAGTCTTCGAGATCGGTGCGGAGATAACGGGGGCCCTGGTCAACGGCTGAGAGCAGCGGCAGGTCGGCGGGGTAGAGCACCTCGCGCGCGCCAAGCTGTTCGATGGCGGCGGAGACTTCGGAGGCGTCCATTTCGGTGACCCGGAACTCTCCGGTGGAGACATCCACGTGGGCCACGCCGGCGCAGTTGCCGAGGCGCGACACGGCGGCGAGGTAGTTGTTTTCATGCGAACGGAGGGCCAGCGAATCGGTCGCGGTACCGGGTGTAACCACGCGCGTGATTTCGCGCTTGACCAGCTTCTTGGCAAGGGCGGGATCTTCCATCTGGTCGCAGATGGCCACGCGGTGACCCTTCTGAATAAGGCGCGCGATGTAGCCTTCCGCGGCGTGATAGGGGACGCCGCACATGGGGATGGGCGCGCCTTTTTCCTTGTTGCGGGAGGTGAGGGTGATTTCCAATTCGCGCGCGGCGAGGATGGCATCCTCGAAGAAGAGCTCGTAGAAATCGCCGAGGCGGAAGAGCAGGAGGGCATAAGGCGCCTGCTGTTTGATGGCGTGGTACTGCCGCATCAGCGGGGTGGATGGGTCGGTGGTCATTTCGGTGTAAGAGCGGGTTCTGGAGAACCCGCGCAGGCCTGGACGCCCGCCACTAGGCGTAAATTCCGCGCAGGCGGATGGCTTCGGCGACGCGGTCGAGCGCCAGCATGTAGGCGGCGGTGCGGTTGTCCACGCTGTGCTTGAGGGCGTATTCCACGACCGATCCGAAGCTATCCACCATGATTTCCTGCAGCCTTTCATTCACCAGTTTTTCGTTCCAGAAGAAGCCCTGGCGGTCCTGCACCCATTCGAAGTAAGAGACGGTGACGCCGCCGGCATTGGCCAGAATGTCGGGAATGACGAAGATCTTTTTGTCGGCCAGGATCTGGTCGGCCACCGCAGTGGTGGGGCCGTTGGCGCCTTCGCAGAGGATCTGGCAGCGCAGCCTATCGGCGTTTTGCGAGGTGATCACGTTCTCGTGGGCGGCGGGCAGCAGAATGTCGCACGGCAGGAACATGGCTTCGGCGGGATCGATATTCTCACCCTCCGCGAAGTCGCGGATAGAGCCGGTCTCCTGGCGATGGTCCATCAGTGCACGGATATCCAGGCCGTTCGGGTTGTAGACCGCGCCATCGTATTCAATGATGCAGATGATTTTGAAACCCTCGCGGGACATGAGTTTGGCGGCCATGCCGCCGACGTTGCCGAATCCCTGAATCACGACGGTGGTGGCGGTGCGAGGCTTCTGAAAGCGTTTCAGTGCCGCCAGTGAGACGATGAGACAGCCGCGGCCGGTCGCTTCCGGGCGTCCCAGCGACCCGCCCAGCGCCATGGGCTTGCCGGTGACCACGGCGGTGACCGTGTGGCGGGCATGCATGGAGTAAGTGTCCATGATCCACGCCATGGTTCTTTCGTTGGTGTTGACGTCCGGGGCGGGCACGTCGCGCTCGGGGCCGAGGAATTCCATGATCTCGGAAGTGTACCGGCGCGTGAGTTTTTCCAGCTCGCTGAGCGAGAGCAGATTCGGATCGCAAATTACGCCGCCTTTGGCGCCGCCGAAGGGGATGTTGACGACGGCGCACTTCCAGGTCATCCAGGACGCCAGTGCGCGAACTTCGTCGAGGGTGACATCTGGGGCAAAGCGAATACCGCCCTTGCCGGGGCCGCGCGCGATGGAATGCTGGACGCGATAGCCGGTGAAGACTTCCAGGCGGCCATCGTCGAGCTGAACGGGGATATGGACGGTGATTTCCTTGGCCGAAGTGCGTAAGACTTTGCGCAGACCGTCGTCCAGGTTGAGGCGGGTGGCAGCCTCGTCAAAGCGGGCTTCGGCGGCGAGCCAGGGGTTCTTCTCCTGTTCGAGCGACAACGTGGTGCTGGCCAAAAGTGAAACCTCCGGTTTCATTATGGCATTTGCAGGGCTGGGGGGCGGTTTTCGCTGCCTGATTGAAAATCAAGGAGCGACGTAGCCAAAACTCATTTTTCGACGAACGAAGCCAATAAGTTGTTTTTTTACTACAGTTTGCAAAAACGACGAAGCCAAATTCCCCGCATGCTCATCGGAGCAGCGAAAGTCGTCTTCAACCGGCAAGCCAGGGTATCCGCCAGGCGCCCCTACGCTGGCAGGGCGGATGATAACCTCCCGATTCCTGGGTGCAATTTTTCTCAATCTAACAGTAGCATGAGGTCGGCCGGGGTCGCAGGGATCGTTGATGTGGCGACTGCTTGTAGGCGATTGGAAAAACTGGGGCGGAGACCGTCGAGCTTCTTTTCGAAAAGCGTGAACGCTAGGCAGCGTTCAGCCGATGTACGGCCCGGCCAGGTCCTCAGGCCCGAAACAGACGCTCCTCATCCGCCCAGGGTTGTTTGTAATACCAATTGGTGTACCAATGAGTGCATAATGATGTTTACTTCCACATGCCTGTCGAGGGTGAGGAGCATATCCGCAAACTCTATCCGGTGCACGTCTCTATTCCGCAGGGAGGAGGGGGCTTGCTGAAGGACAGCGTCGCGCGTCGGCGATCTGCCCCGCGCGTGCTCAGAATAGCCGGCATTCCTGTATGATCACCGTTTCGGCTGCCACCCGCGACACGCCCGGCCCGGCCTGGGTAGTGATGTATTTTGAAGAGACCGGCTGAAAAGAGGAAGGCACAGATGGGGATTCTGGAGTCTGCAAAACCCGCTATTGTCATTTGCACGAGAGACCGCGCACGCGCCACTGCGTTCTATCGCGACACACTGGGGCTGACGGTGGCCTACGAGGACAACTTCGCCGCCGTATTCAACATTGGTGGAGTCACTTTGCGCGTCTCTATCGTGGACGATTTCACGCCGCACGAGCACACCATACTCGGCTTCAACGTACCGGATGTGGCAGCGACCGCGAAAGCCCTGCGCGATAAGGGCGTAGCCTTCAATATCTATCCACGCTTGAGCCAGGACGAATTCGGCGTCTGGACGGCGCCGGGGGGAACTGTGCGTGTGGCTTGGTTTAAGGACCCCGACGGCAATGTGCTCAGCGTGACGAACGCTGGAGACGAGTCGGGGCGCCAATGAACTCCGGCGCGTACGGCCCACCAGCGCATCGGTTTTAAGCTTATCCTTGATCTGCACGGCATTCGGATAGGAGGCATCCATGCGAGCGTTCGTAACGGGAAGCACCGGCCTGTTAGGCAATAATCTGGTGCGCACACTACTCAAGGCGGGGCATGAGGTCGTCGCTTTGGCCAGATCGGCAACGAAGGGAACCCGCGAACTCGGCGACACGTCTGCGCGAATCGTCATCGGCGATATGGCCGACGTCGCCGGATTCGCGGATGCGCTCGAAGGCGTCGACGTCGTGTTCCACACGGCTGCCTATTTTCGGGAATACTATGCTCCCGGCGATCATTCCCGCATCATCGAGCGCATCAATGTCGACGCGACCATGGATCTGGCACGGGCCGCCCACTCCCGCGGAGTCGCGAATATGGTCGATACCAGTTCCTCCGGTATTGTCGGGTGGAACCCGACGGGTCTCCCGGCAACGAACAGACGCCCCCTTCGCCGCTCACGGAAACCAACTTGTACTTCATGAGCAAACGCAAAGTAGAGCCGCTGTTGCGGCAGTTCTCACGTGAAAAAAGCTTCTTCATCGCCTCTGTGTTGCCCGCCTGGATGTGGGGACCGTACGACGCCGGTCCGACCGCCAGCGGTCAAATAACGCTTGACGCTGTTCGGCACGCATTGCCGCCCGCGATCCCTCCAGGCGGATGCTCGGTAGTCGATGCGCGCGACGTTGCCGCCGGCATGCTCCGCCTTGCCGAGATGGGCCGTTCGGGCGAGCGGTACATCCTGAGCGGACCCTTCGTCGAACTCGGTGAGATCGTCACGCGTCTGGCCGCCCTTACGCAGGTAAAGCCGCCCAAAGTGCGCCTCCCATTCGCCGGCGCCATGGCGCTGGCCGCGTTTGCCGAAACGTGGTCGCGATTGACACACAAACCGACGCCCTTGTCTATCGAAGGAATCCGCCTGATGAACGCTCGGCTCGCCGCCACTTCTGCCAAGGCGCAGCGGAAACTCGGCGTCACGTTCCGGCCATTTGAAGATACCCTTGCCGATTGCGTGGCGTGGGCTAAAGCGCGCTCGCCGAAGGCGGCCGACGCGGCGGCATAGTCGAGCGGCGTCGTGTGATGGGGGTCGCTCCCCCACGAACCGGCCCGCGCTACACTGAAGGTGCGGCCATGTACATGACGCGTTGGTGGTCAGCCGGGAGCGTCTTTCGGCCGGCCCAGATATTTGCTCTACTTGCCTGCCTCTTGCCCGTCGCCCGCTCTCAAACGGTGCAATTATTCCAATGGAAGAACGTCAACATCCAGGGCATGGGTTACGTCACCGGTTTGGTGGTGCAACCGGAGTCGCCCTTCAATGTTTACATCCGCACCGACGTGGGCGGCGCTTATCGCTTCGATCGCCCGTCAGCCAGTTGGATTCCGCTGCTCGATGCCCTGGCCACCCAAGGTGGCATCGGGACCGAGTCGGTGGCCATTGATCCCGGCATACCCACGCGCGCCTATGTGGTCATTCCTCAAACCAATTCCGTCGTCGACAATGAATACCAATATACCGGTGAGGTTATGGTCTCCGAAGACAGCGGCCTCACTTGGCGCGGCACCGGCTTGGTGCAATACGGCGTCTATATCGGCCCCAATGACGACTATCGGGTGGAATCCGGCGAGCGCCTGGCGGTCGACCCCAATAACTCGAACGTGCTCTACTTCGCATCGCGCCGCAACGGATTGTGGCAAGGTATGCGCCAGCCCAACGCGCAATATACCTGGGCTCCGGTTTCCGGCGGCCTGCCGCCGTGGACTGCCAATCCGGCAACCGACCCAGCCGGTTATACCTTCGTACTCTACGATCCCAGAACCACCGTCAAGGGGGTTTCCCAAACTATCTACACCGGCGTGCATGGCAGCGCTGTCTGGCGATCGGCGGATGGCGGCCAGACCTGGACCAGTCTCGGCGGCCCCAATAATCCCGTTCGCGGCGTGGTGGCCAGTGACGGCACGCTATATGTGAGCTGCGGCGTTACCAGCCCTGGCTCTGGGAATGTGGCGCGGTATTCCAACGGCAAGTGGATCGATATTACTCCCGGCGATACGTCCTCCCCTTACACCGGAATCACCGCCGACCCGGCGAACCCCGCCACCGTGATGGTCGGTCGTGACACTTCCGTCTGGCGATCCACCGACGCAGGAGCTTCCTGGAGCCGGCAAGTCATGCTGATGAACGGCGCGGGCGACCCGTTTGCCTCTGGCTCGAATCCTTCCGCCCCGAACTATTACCTTTCCACTGCGGGAGCTTCCGGCGGTATGGCGGCTCTCTTCATCGATCCTTCCAATACCAAGCAAGTCTGGTGGACCAACGGCTGGGGAGTGGCACTGACCGCCGACGTCACCGCCAGTCCACCCTTCTGGGCCTGGCTAATGCAGAATCTAGAAGAACTGGTCGGCGTCATGGTGCGAGTTCCTCCCAAGCCGAAGGCCAACGGCGGCGCGGACGTGGTGAGCATGGTCGAAGACATGGTCGGCTTCCGTCATGCCGATCGGGACCAGGCGCCCAGTTCAAAAATCAGCCCGTCCGGCGTACCGTTCGATCCGAATCCGAGTTTCAATTGGCAAACCAGCATGTACGGCGGAACCAGCTATCCGGTGCCGTGGCCCAATGTTTCTATGGGGGCCAGTCTGGACTACAGTTACTATCAGCCCGATAACCTGGCCTTCGTCGGCAACGGCGAATGGCAGGCATGGCCGCTCTACGGCTCGTCCAGCGACAACGGCGTAACGTGGACTGCATTTGCCGCGGTGCCCTCCGAACAACTCTGGTCGGGCGGCGTGCAACAGTTGTCCACGCCGGTTAGCGGACAGATCGCCATGTCTTCCGCCAATCCCCTGAACATGGTCTGGGCGCCGGCCTGGGGCACGTTCGACGGCGGATTTGACACAGCCAATGCGGCGAACGCGCCTTGGCCGCATTACACCACCGATGGCGGCAAGACCTGGAATCTATGTAAGCTGGCTAACCCGCCGCCCATGCCCGATCCTTACGATCCGCAAAACAACGATGACGTGCACTATGACTCTCTGCCGAAATCCTGGGCCATCGGCATCAGTCCGTACGTGACCAGTAATATTCTGTCGGCGGACCGGAACGATCCTAATGGCACGACTTTCTACTATTGGGACAATTCGTTCTTTTATTACTCCACAAACGGTGGAGCGACCTGGACTGCCAGCACCGCGGCCGGTTTCCCCTCCTTCATCACAAATATTACGATCGCCTCCAATCCGGCCGTTTACGGGGATGTATGGATGGCATTTGCGCGCAACGCCTGCTGCGGAACCGCGGATGTCAACGGCAATCCGCTGTACCATTCCACCGATGGCGGAAAGACTTTTCAGACGGTGGCGGGGATCGCCTTCTGCGATAAAATCGCTTTCGGCCTGGGCAACAGCCCGCAAACGCCATTCATCTACATCCTCGGGCGCATTACCGGCGCCACGCGCGATGTTATGTATAAGTCGCAAGACGGAGGCCAGACCTGGATTCAAATCACTAACCCGGAAACTCAGGCCATGCTCAACGTGGCACAGATGGAGGGTGATATGCGAACCTCGAACCTGCTCTATTTGGCCGTCGCGGGACGCGGTATCTGGTACGGTACCCTGCCGTCTCCCGCTCCGGCCGTGCCCTCCTTCGCCGCGAATGGTGTGACCAACGGCGCGAGTTTTGCGGACGCCTTGACGCGCGGGTCGGTCACTTCGATTTTCGGCGTCAACCTGGCGCCGCAGGGGCTCCCGGCCGGTGCGGCATTCGTCCCCTTACCCACCAACCTAAATGGCGTGATGGTTACGGTGAACGACAACCCAGCCCCGTTGTGGTTCGTCTCGCCGGAACAAATCGATTTTCAGATGCCCTGGGAGGCGGCGCTCTCGGGATCCGCGAGCATCCGTATCTATAACGGGCTGGGGGTGAGCGATGCCGTGCCGGTTACGCTCTCGCCCTATGCGCCCGGGATTTTTCAATATTCACCGGCAGCGGGCGACACGGAAGGCGTCATCACACATGCGGATTACAGCCTCGTCACGGCGGCTAATCCAGCCGTTCCCGGCGAACAGGTCGTCGTCTGGATGACGGGGTTCGGCGACGTGGCGGTGGTGCCCGACACGGGCTACGGGAGCCCTTTGGGGGCGACGGCCGGCACTCTGCCAGTGGCGTCTCTTTCGGGAACGAACGCGACCGTGACCTACGCTGGCTTGACTTACGGCGCCATCGCCTTGGCGCAGGTGCAAATCATACTGCCCAGTCCTCTGCCTGGGAGCAATCCGCTCTCGCTGCAGATCGCGGCCGGCGGCTCCTCCAGCCAAGTCATCCCCTTGTGGGTAAAACAGCCTTAATAGCCTTTCGACGCTCCGTCGTGCGGGATGTGTACCGGATGCTGGTGGTGTTACAGGAGCCAACCGGCGCCGCAGTTGACGGCCGCGTTCGTCTTGCGCTGGAAGTGCCGCCACCGTCCGCAGCTCTTGGGTTCCGTGGAATTGGCCCGCCGCCTGCGGCCGTTCGGCGTCGACTCGGTCGATTGCGTATCCGGCGGGATCGTGCCAGATGCCTCGGTGCGGCTGGC
>JBEKTJ010000147.1:0-16957 GCA_049516155.1 Bryobacteraceae bacterium | reverse complement strand
TTGATCAGGTCCTGAATGCCGGCCAGGCGCTTGTGATCGTCGGGATGCAGGTAGATGCTGAAGATGCACGGCACGAGCACGCTGTAACCCATCTCGAACTGCCCCAGCTCCATGTTGCGCACAAGCTGGTCGATGATGATCTGGCCGTTGATGCGCGCTTGCTGAGGCTTGACGGTCACGGAGAAACCAAATCCATAGACGCCCGGAGTGGTGCGACCGGTTTCGCGGGCGGCGATTAACCTATTTTAAGCGGGTAGAGCGGAGAACTGGGAATGAAGCGGGGTGAACGGAGAACGAAGTGGTGGGGCAGGCGGTTTCGACTGCCAGATCCCACATCTTTCCAAGCCTGGGCTAAGCGCGTTTCCCGCTCGCGACCCTTCCGGGGCGGGCTTCACGGGAGTAGTCTTCCATAATGCCATTTGGCAGCCAGTTTCCGAGTCGCCGACGATCCAGACCGAGCCGTTGCGCAGCACGGCAAGGTTTCTCCATTTCGTCGGTGACGCGCCTCGGCCCTCCTCACTGTCTCCGGGGTAACAATACGGCGAGCGGCCCCCAAGCGCGGAAGACCGGCTGGCAAGCCGTCGTTACGTGCTGGACTCATCGCTTATAAAGGCAAGGGGCACCATCGGAAATTCGTCCTTACCCATTCGATTAGCTCTCCAGTCCCACCAACCGCAGCCCGCACACACTTGGTACATCAGCTCGCGAGTTTCTTCGTGGGAAGGATGCCTGCCATTGCCACCTTTGAGCCGCTTTTTTTGGGTCTTGAAGGCCTCGAACTTGTCAAGGATTTCCACGGTGGGCTGGGCATTGAACAGGGCCGGCGGCACCACACTCCGAAGCCAATCGTACATGTCGGTAAGAAGACGCGTGTCGTCGTTGTTGTGCACTCGCGGATCGAGTCCAGCGAGGTCTGACGCAAACGCCTTGTAATCATGTGGAGTGGGCACGAAGAAAATGCAGCGATGTTCACGCCGCTGCGTGTGTAGCGCATGGAACAATGCCATTCCCATCTCAATGGGCATATTCATCCGTGCGAAGTTCTGAGGACCGTCGCCCTGGGAGCGAGAGAAGTCATGCGCCGAGTAGTGACAGCAGCGGATCGCCTCCACCAGCATCTCCAGCCTTGGACGATCCGGAGCAGTCAGATCGTGCGCGGATACTGGAAGCATTCCCCCAGCGATAATGGCAAAGCTCATCGCATCGCCAAGTAGCGAAAAGGCATCGTCAAACGGGTAATTGAGGAATACCTGGAATGTCCTGTACGCCTCCAGATTGCGCCGCATCAGGGCTGTCTCCCAGATTCCGCTGAGGCGCTAATAGCGAGATCACGAACGAGTCTTGAGAACGCGCGGCGGTACCTATCCCTGTCTTGCCAGTCGCTGAAGTCGGCGATGTACTTCTCTCTCAACTGGTCGAACTCGGGACCGCTCATTTCGAGGGCTCTTTGATCCAGGCGAAGCGGGAATAGTACGGTCTTGCGCCTTTCCTGTTCCAAGCGGAGGGCGTTCTGGAGTTCCACGGTGACCCATGCGCTACGAACCGATGCTTGCGAAAGAACAAGCAGGACCTTGTCGTGCGCTTGGATGGCGCGATCGATTTGGTCCGTTAGGCGATCGCCCGCCCGTAGCTCTTTCTCGTCAAGCCAGCAGCGGATCCCAACGTCCTGCAGGTCATCGTGAAGAGTGGCCGCGAACTCCTTATCCTGCCATGAGTAGCTGATGAAGCACGAGTGGTATTCGACCGCCTTATGAAGCCGAGGCTTCACCTCGCGCATTGCCTTGCGAATCGTATCTGCCGCTGGTGCCACGGCCAGTTCAAGATCCGGTTGGTCGCGCGTAGGGAGGGCGATGTACATCGTTCCCGCAAGATCGCTGGGCAGAGCAATCGCACCCGGATCGGTCACTACGACGAAGGTCCGAGCGAGACCGAGTCGACCGCCGAGGAACCCGAGTTCGAATATGACGTTCGGACGCGGAGACCACCGCGACTCTCCGGTTAAGAGTTGATCATCTGGCGTGAGAATGAAAATAGCGAAGTCTGAACGATCGGCCACTTCGGTCAAGGACTCTGCTATCGTCCGGCCGGGCTGGAAAGATGCTTCGGACCATATCGTGGCTTCAGCGACAGCGTCGAGTTGCCGACCCAGTTCCCGCGCCATGGGCAGGCCGTTCCGCGAGGAGGAAATGAACACTGCCGGCTTCGTCATGCAGGACATGCCCCCCGGTCGCCAGAAATCCCCAGATGCATAAAGATCATCGTGTTCTAGACCTCGGTGTCCAAAGAGTTTCGGAACAATTCTATATCGTAGCGGTTTCGTTGACGACTGGAAATGAGGGCCGAACGGCGGACCGCGTTCGCCCCAGGTGCCCTGCCCTGGATAGTCAGGCGTGGCCATCAGGCGGTTGACGCGCAACTCGGAGGGTACATTCCGCCTCGCGCTTCCAACATTGCCATTCCCTGGATTGGCGACCAAACATCACAGGCGCGATTCGCCAACAAGGATGCTATGGGGCGTCGTTAGCTTTCGCGTAGGCGTGAGTCACGCAAGTGATCCAGCCCACGTTTCGGGAAATCGCGGTGCTATGCATACTAGAGGCGAATCCGTCCCAAGTGCGCAACGTGACCCCGAGCAACGCAAGATCCGACGCTTTGGCTTCCCAGCGCTTCCTCCTCCGGGGATTACTTAGCAACTCCCATCGGCGACCGGCAATCAGAGAAAGTCGGGCGCGCGTGAACGATGGGACCCCGGTGATCCATCCTCGCTCGAAGAGGGGTAGCATTGCTCGCTCGAACAGATCGCTATTTCTTAGAATCCAGTCTGGCCAGTCCCTGACTTGTTGGACGGCATGGTTGAACTTCTGACTAAACTCGTGAGATGCGTTGAAAGCCAACAGCTTGGGGCTCTCTATTTCGATGAGCTGGATAAACTCCCCGCCCGAGTTCATCCAGAAGAACACGAAGTCCGGACGGAACTCACTGCCAAGCTGAAACTGGGAAATGACGAGCGGCGGATGGGCTGACTGTTGTGCTGTCAGCAGCCACGGATGCGCCCCCAGATGTCGCTGGGTTTCGACCTCGCCGACAGAGTCCCGCAGCATCCGTTTCAGGCCGACAATGCCGAGAGCCGGTTTGGCCATAGGTGCTTTTGATAGGTTAGCGCACATCCCAACCGTCGGCCTGACATAGGACTCCGTCAGAAAGGCAAAAAGGGGCCTGGGCAGCGCGGATTCGGTCCCGCATAACTCGCTACTCGGACCCGGGCAGCCGCGCGAAGTTCGGTTCTGCGGAACTCCAGTCGCATCGCGCGCCACTCGGAAACTGACGGAAATTCGGGTGCTACGGTCCCCGGTCCGGTTCTGGCAGGTCAAGCCATTCGCCGCCGGTCGGTTGACGGTTATCCGCTTGGTAGTGTCACGCGCGTTCCGAAAGTTCCCGAACTCCCAGGAGGCCCGGCCCGGAAGCCGAGCCGCCCGGCCAGCCCTGTGGGACCCCGCCCGCGTAGCGCCCGTCGGAACAAGAGAATACGAGGGCTTTTGCAGAGGTTCTCCGAACGCCCTATACTATATTCAAGAGCAGCATGGCGGCAGAATACGTCGAACAACGCGGAGGAGGTTACTACATTGCCGGGAGCCGGGTTTCGCTTGACTCCGTCGTTTATGCCTTCCTGCGTGGCGAATCGCCTGAAGGCATCGTCGAATCGTTCCCGGCCCTCAGCTTGGAGCAGGTTTTAGGCGCCGTTGCTTGACTCAGGCAAGCAGGAGGCGCTCAGGCCGTATAAGCTGAGTGTATGGGGTTTCAGGCAAACGTATTGAAGGTGATGATCGCCTCCCCTAGCGATGTGGCTGTCGAGCGCACCATCGTCACCGACGAACTTTACCGCTGGAATAACGCGAACGCAGTTTCGCGGGGGTTGATGCTCCATCCCGTTAAGTGGGAGACACATAGCTCCCCGCAGATGGGCGGTCATCCGCAAACGATCCTCAACGAGCGTCTCCTGCTCGACGCTGATATCGTTGTGGGCGTCTTTGGCACGCGCATCGGGACAGCGACCCCTGACTACGTCAGCGGGAGTGTAGAGGAGATCAAGAGGCATGTCGCGGCTGGTAAACTGGCGATGCTGTACTTCTCACACGTTGCCGTCGATCCGAACTCGGTTGACCACACCCAGTGGACCGCATTGCAGCAGTTCAAAGAAGAGTGCAAGACTGGAGGCTTATACGCAGAGTATGGAACCCACGAGCAATTCCGAGCGGATTTTGCGCAGCACCTCGCGATCGAGCTCAACAGGCCACAATATCGATGGCTGATCCGGCCAAATGGGCCTGTCGAGCCGCACGACCCTGAACTAGACGACAACGAAAAGAGCCTCCTGATCGCTGCGGCCTCCGACAGGGACGGACAGGTCACGACCGGAAGCACAATGGGCGGCTTCTTTGTCCAAGCAAATAACACGAGCTTCGTAGGTGGCTCCCCGCGCTCGGAGGCCTTGTGGAGGCATGTCCTAAAAGGGCTCACAGCGTTCGGTTACCTTGAGCAGACGAGCCAAAACATCTACAAGGCGACCGACGAGGGCTTTGCTCGCGCCGACAAGGAAATCGCCGCCGCTCCCTTTGAGATAACTCTATCGTTCGTGGGCACCCCGGACAAGCAAATGCTTTCAGTGGTCGCCAATAGGCCAATCACGCTCAAGAAACTAGATTTCCTGATGTCGTCGGATGCGTGCATCGCCGGCGCGGATCTAGACGAGGCGACGGCGGACTCCACGATTGTGATTCCGCTCGATCACCGGAAGGTAGCCGAGCTATTCAACGCGCCGCGCCCGGACAAGAACTATTCGGATCACGCGGGCCCGGCCGCGCTGCGATTGGTATTTATGTCGAACGGTCGCCGATGTGAAGTCGTGCTGCCGATCTTTCTTGAGCCCGTCTATATCAGCAACACGCAATGGATAAAACTGTCGGGCTCGAAGACATTCACCGTGACGTAGCCCCGGGGGGCCGACGCTCCGAGGTTGTGGAAACCGGGGAGTTCTTGAAGCGCGCGAAGCCCTTAATGTCGGATTGGAAAAGGGCGGAGCTGGTGGCATTCGTGGGTGCAAATCCGGAGGTGGGTGAGATCATCCCGGAGAGCGGCGGGGTGCGGAAGATACGGTGGGCGCTTCAAGGAACGGGCAAGCGGGGCGGCGCGCGAGCGATCTACTACTACCACAACGAGCGCCTGCCCGTGTTTCTGCTATCCGCATACACGAAGAATCGAAAGGCGAACCTAAGCAAAGCGGAGCGGAACGCCATGAAACGCCTGGTCCCGGCGTTGGTGGCCGGATACCGGAGGAAGGCATAGGAGCTTGATATGACTACGAAAACGAGAGCAAAATCCGCCGTGCGCAAGGCGGCGCGCGTACGGAAACCCGTGACCGTCGGCGAGAGCATTATCCAGGGATTGAAGGAGGCGATCGCGTGGACCAATGGCGATAACGGCAACGTGCGCGTGACGCTGGTGCGCGTGCCGGAGGTCGATGTGCGAAAGGTCCGCCGGAAGATGGGACTTAGCCAGGCGCAATTCGCGGCCAAGTTCGGATTTCCGCCGGCTACGCTGAGGAACTGGGAGCAGGGAAGATCGCACCCCGACGCGCCCACTCGCGTGCTGCTGGCGGTCATTGCGAAGCACCCGGACGCGGTGGAGGACGTGCTGCGGAAGGCCGGTTGATCGACTCGACCCACCCGGCACCAACGGTTCAAACCCCAGCCTGCTGGCTCCGGCCGATCAAGATCTCATTCTGCGTGATGAAGTAGCTTTGCGGCCGGGTCGGCGCTACATCATCGCAGCTCGGCGCGTTGAACCTCTAAAGGGGGCACGGCATCAGGCAAGAGCCGCAAGAGGAAAAAGCGGCCGCCCGTCCCGTCAGTGTCGCGCACCAATGCATCGTGGAGTTGCGAGCCACGGGAATCCATCCGGTGGAATCAGTTCCGAGGCAAAGAACGCGGGCCGGCCGGCGGCCCTTCCCGCGACAGCTTTTCACGAAGCAGATCCTCGACATCGCCGAGCTTCTCGCCCAGCAGATTCAGCTTGCGCGCCACGCCTTGTATCTCCGATTCCGAGCGGCGATTGACGTCGAAGTCCAGCTCGCTGCGCAAGCGGTCTTTCTTGTCCTGCCGGTTTTGACTCATCATGATTACCGGCGCCTGGATGGCCGCGATCATCGAAAGGAACAGATTGAGCAGGATAAACGGATACGGGTCCCAAGCGGCTCCGCCCAGCCGCACATTGATGAAAGTGTAGATGATCAGGATAACCGCAAACGCGATAATAAAAGACCAGGACCCCCCGAAACGGGCAACCGCATCGGCAATTCTTTCGCCGCTGGTTTCGCGCTCCTCGATAACATCATTCGCGTTGCGCGCCGCGCGCGTGCGCACAAGCTGGTGCGACGCGTGGAATTGACGGCCTAGCACGGTCAGCATGTCCATTCCGGCATGCGGCTTGCGCTGGATGAGCACTTCGATGTCGCGCCGATCCACTTCGAGACAGACGGCTTCCTCGACGGCGATCGCATCCGTCTGATGCGGCGTCTGGTCGAGCATCGACGCGAAACCGAAAAACTCGCCGCATCCCGGTTCGTCGACGATCACCTCCTGATGGTCGTCGTCGACGGTGGTCAGCCGGGCGCTGCCGGAAATCACCACGTAGGCCTTCCCTCCAGGGTCGCCCATTTTGTAGATGCGCTCGCGCGCGGCGAATTTCTTCAGCTCGACCTGCGCGGCCAGGACGGCCTTTTCATCCCCGTCCAGCAGAGCGAAGAGCGGTACGTCCTTGAGCACTTCCGGGTTGCACGCCATCGTTCACCTCTCGTCGCAATTATAACCAGCCGAACGTGCACGGAAGCCGGCGCGGTAGGTCCTTTACCGCCTCTCGTAGAGGAAAACCTGTGGCTCTTCGGGCGATCCCACTGCCTGGGAGGAGAAGCTATCGTCCAGCCGGCCGTCCAGCCAGAACTTATAGTTGGCTTGGTAGGTCACCAGCAGGAATCGTTTGCGGCTGGCCAGACTCCCGAACACTACGCTTTTCAGGTATTCCGGCGAAACGCCGTTGGTCGGCATTGGGAGTGGAATGACGGTTCCAGCTAATGGATACACCGACAAGGGAGCGAACATCTGGCTCTGGCGTGCGCCGCCGGCAAGCCAATCCATCCGATCGGATTCCGGAAACCCACTCTCCACTAGCACGGGCGTGTTGCTATCCGCATACGCCGCCACAGTCCGGGCCGCCTCTCTACAGTTCTCCCCTGCCTGGTGACGGATATCCGGATGGCGGATTGACCCATAAGTCAACAAGGCGGCCACCAGCACGCTCCCGGTGATGAGCAGCCGTGCGCTCCCGGGCTGGATGCTCCTGATTGCCAAGCCGGCCAACAGCGCAGTAGCACCGCGGCGGGAATTGTGCTCCATGCGATAGCAGTACCCAGAGCGAGGCTGGCGCCGCGG
Organism: Bryobacteraceae bacterium; assembly: GCA_049516155.1. Taxonomy (GTDB): domain Bacteria; phylum Acidobacteriota; class Terriglobia; order Bryobacterales; family Bryobacteraceae; genus Bog-159. Next base: position 9,473 of record JBEKTJ010000147.1, on the reverse strand, counting down.
TGGTCCGAAACTGAAACTCCCGAATCAATAACCGGGCAATTAATAATCCTCCCAGCGGTCCCAGAATTATATTCGGCGGCGCCAAGGCGACCTCCAGATCGAATATATGGGGTGTCTTGGCCACATGATAATGCAGGCCGCGCTCGGCATGAAAGCGTAGCAGCACCGGCAGAATCGGCAGGGCAGCGGCGGCGATGGCCACGGTTGCCAAAATCCGTTCTTTGGGAGGTTCGGGCAAGCCGTAGCCTGTACGCGCCAGCGCGTACGCGCCATACACAATGAGCATCAAAAAGGCCAGATAGTGAATATACAGCGAGAGGCCTGCCAGGAGCACGAACGCAACCGCCGCCACGGCCCGCCTCTATCCATCCATTCCACCAATCCCAGGGTGGTAGCAACGGTCGCCAGCACCCACAACGCATAGGGCCGCGCATCGGCTCCGGCGAAGATTACGGCGCCGAGGGATATGAATATGCAAACCGGAATGAGGGCCGCTTCGGAGCCGAGCAATCGCCCGCCGAGGCGATATAGCAGCACAGCGAGAGCGGAATTGCGATGACCGACAAAATCCTCAAGCGCAGTTCGATGGGGCCCGGGAGTTTCAGGCAGGCCCACTCCAGGGCGGTATGAATCGGAAACGAAGTTGTTTGGGCGCTGAAGACTCGCACCATCGCCGTATGCAGGCCGTCCTTAATAGTCCAGTAAGTGCCCGCCTCGTCCAGCCATAAGCTCGATTTCAGCGGCATGCACCAAGAGCGAAAGGCGGCGATCGCGGCGAGCGTGACCAGAAAGCGTCGAAGCCATCGCTCCGGATCGGTTGCCTCGCTGCGGCGGATCGCGGTTGTCGCCGTTGCGCCCATAAAGCTGGGACCGCGTATAGTAACACTCTTACGCTAAGTTGTAATCGGCTGGCGGGAGCGCTTGGCGATCGCGTCGTCGTCCTTGTCGCCCACACTGCCAATGGACTGGATCGGGATCCCGTGCCAGCGCGGGTCGTCCGGGTGTCAAGTGCTACCGCACAGCGCCACGTTCGCGCAACAGTTGGGCAATTTCGCCGTGACCCATCTTATCCGCCCACGCCAGCGGCGTGGCCCATGGCTCGGCATCCGGCTCGCTGGCAGGCGCGCCGCGCGCGATCAGCATTTCCACCAGTTCCCGCCGTCCCCAACGGCACGCCCACCCGAGCGGCGTGGACCGCAGCAGTTCATCCCGCGCATCGAGCCGTGCGCCTTTATCGAGCAGGATGGCCGCGAAGCGCACGCGCTGCGTCTCTGTCGGATTGGGACGCGCGGCCGCATAATGCAGCGCCGTTTCGCCCCGGCGCGCTATGTTCGGATCGACGCCGCGCTGCAGCAGCAGGGCCATGCATGCAAAGAAGTCCGCATCGCCAGCCTGATCGCCCACGCTTCGAATCGGCTGGATCAGAATCCAGTGCCAGCGCGGGTCGTCCGGTTGCCACGTTAGCCGGGGCAGCGCCATCTCCAGAATTGACGGGCAGCCGTTGCACGCTGCGGACCACGCCAACTCGCGCGCCATTTCTTCGCCGGTATCGGCCTCGAGCATGCGCCGCGCCTCGGCGGCATCGTGTACTAGCGTAATGGTCCACGGTTGTGGCTTGGCTCCGCGCGCGCGCAGCAACTGCTTCATCGCTTCGTCCCCATGCCGGTACGCGTGGTCGATCGGCCAGCCCGACGCATAAACATTGGCGTTCGGATCGGCGCCACGATCGAGCAGCAGCTCCGCAATGTCGCGTCGCCCGGCCAAAGACGCATACCACAGCGGGCTACCCCAGCTTAGGGTGGGCTCCTCCAATTCGTCCAGCGTAGTGCGCTCGTCCACATCCGCGCCCAAGTCGAGCAGCAACCTGACGATATCGATGTTCCCGTGCTTCACAGCCAAGGTCAGCAGACCGCCCGTCTGCCAACGGGTCTCGCGCAGCACGCCTGGATCGGCCAACACAACTTCCCGGATGCGCGCGGTATCCGCCAGTGCCACGGCCGCGCGAATGGTCACGTCCGCGCCATGCGCCAGCAGCAGCCGCGCGACAGCCGGAAACGCCGCCAGCGTATCGTTGCGCGGATCGACCGCCAGCGCGGCGCGATCGAGCGGCGTCCGGCCTTTCAGATCCTGTTTGCGCGGGTTGGCTCGTTTGCTCAGCAGCCATGCGACCATCTCTGCATTCGCGGCTTCCGCGGCGGCGTGCAGCGGAGTCGCGCCATCGCGATCGCAGGCGCGGATCAGGGATTCATCCGCCTGCAGCAACCGGATCGCTTCGGCATTGCCGCCGCTGCGAATGGCGCGGTTGATGCGGTCCTGCATGGGCGAAACCGTAACGTTGGGGCAACTCGCGGCCTCCCGGCGGTGCTGCTCCTCTTCCTCAATCGCGACGACGATCTCCGCGTAGTCCCGATCCCGAGCCAGGGCGAATGCCGTAGTCGCGTCGCGGTGAGGGAAGATGCCTTTGCGCGCATCCGCGCCCGCCGCCATCAGCAGTCGCACCATGGCAGAGTCGCGCCGGAGCACCGCGTAATGCAGCGCCTGATGCTCATTGTCGCCGGACATGTCCATGCGGGCCAGCTCCGGGCGGGTATGCAGCAGCGTACGCGCCTGCGCGACGTCACCGATATTGACGGCTTTCGCCAGACGCGGGATGTTCGCGCCGTCCACGAAGGCTTTGAGCTTGGCCCAACTTTCGTAGCCGTAAGCGCGCGCCAGCACGCGCTGCGCATCGTGGAGCGCAAACGTGGCGGCATCGGGATGGTGCTCAAACTGGCGGACTTCCGCCACTGCCGCGGGATCGGCGGCGCGATATTGTTCCAGCAGATCTTTGGCTTGTTTGCGCAATTGCTCCAGGCTGGGTTGCGGGGGCAGACGGCGCAAAGGATGATGGGGACTTCCGGTTGTGGGCATGACGATCTCCTTTTTGGTCATTGCCCGGTGTCCGCGTAACGGGCGAAAAGAAGATTCGTCGTGAATCGGTAACCACGCTGAAAATCGGTGGGCTCAGCCCTTCCCGCGGACACGGTGACGCCCGATGCGCTCAGTCCGCATGATAACACGGGCACACCGCGTGTCCCTCGGTTACACGAAGATAACTAACGATCATAGTGACGTGCGGGCCGCGCATAGCGTACGATACGACCGAAGAAGTCTCATTGTAAGCATTAGCGGGGGTTCTACCATGAACAGGACAGCTTTAGTTGTCATCACCGGGCTTGCAGCACTTGCGGTCTTCGGAGGGCGGACGCATTGTTTCGCGCAAGGCTCGGCGGGCACAATCAGCACCATCGCCGGCAATGGGAAGCTAGGATTCGCGGGAGACGGCGGCCCGGCTGCCAGTGCGGAACTCTCCTCTCCCGACGGACTGGCGGTGGACAAAATGGGCAATCTGTTCATTGTCGACAATGGCAACAGACGAATCCGCAAGGTGGACACTTCAGGTGTCATCAGCACGGTCGCTGGGAATGGCAGCAGTGGGTTTTCTGGGGATGGCGGCCCCGCGATCGGCGCCACATTTTCCTGGGGATTCAACGGGCACCTGGGAATCGCCGTAGATGGCAGTGGCAATCTGTATATTCCGGATTTGTCGAATGAGCGGGTGCGTAAAGTGGATTCCCAGGGAATCATCACGACAGTGGCCGGCAATGGAGTGAGGGATAATTCAGGGGATGGCGGCGCGGCGACCAGCGCCGGACTTGTGGACCCGATCGCCGTGGCCGTAGACAATAGCGGCAACCTCTACATCGCCGAGTTTGCGGGCAACCGCGTACGCAAGGTAAACACCTCGGGGATCATTACCACGGCGGCTGGCGGCGGGCCTTTGGGATCGAATGGCGATGGAGGCCCCGCCACTAGCGCGGTGCTGAATGCGCCGTTCGCGCTGGCGTTCGATGGCGCCGGCAACCTGTACATCGGCGACGTGACGGCCAGGCGAGTGCGGAAGGTGGACACCTCCGGAATCATCACCACCGTCGCAGGCAACGGCTCGACTACCGACTCCGGCGATGGAGGCCCGGCCACGAAGGCTGGATTCTCACTCACCGGCTTGGCCGCCGATTACGCCGGCGACATCTTCATTTCCGAATCCAGCAATCGAATTCGTGAGGTGAACACCTCCGGCATCATCAATACAATTGCGGGCACCGGCGAGGGTGGTCACTCGGGCGATGGCGGCCCGGCCATCAGTGCTACTCTTAACGAACCGGGCGATGTGGCAGTGGACAGCGCCGGAAATCTCGACATCGCGGATTTCTTTAACAACTGCATACGCGAAGTCGTCGGTATGGCGCAGTCCCCGATACCCGCGATCGCTGCCGGCGGTGTAGTGAGCGCCAGCGCTTTCGGTGAGTTTACCTCCGTTTCGCCGGGGTCTTGGATCGAGATCTACGGGTCGAATCTAGCCGCCGACACACGTAGTTGGGCTTCCAGCGACTTCAGCGGCGACAATGCCCCTACCTCGCTCGACGGAACCAGCGTTACCATTGGTGGCCAATCCGCATTCGTTTCCTTCATCAGTCCCGGCCAGGTGAACGTGCAGGTGCCATCCGGCATCGGCGCCGGTTCCCTGCAAGTGATCGTCACCACCGGCGCCGGCGCTAGCAGCCCATACACGGTCAAGGTGAATGCCGCGGAGCCCGGCCTTCTCGCGCCCTCCTCGTTTAACGTCGGCGGCAACCAGTACGTGGCGGCGCTATTCCCCGATTACGCGACCTTTGCGATTCCTGCTGGAGCCATCGCAAATGTGCCCTCGCGTCCCGCGCAGCCCGGCGACACGCTCATCGTCTACGGGATTGGATTTGGAGACGTGTCGCCGGGCACTCCGGCGGGCCAACTGGTCCCGGAGCAAAACACGCTGGCCGCGCCGTTCGACCTCTACTTCGGGAATGTGAAAGCGACAGTGGCATACGATGGACTGGCTCCCGGATTCATAGGTTTGTACCAATTCAACGTCGTGGTTCCGGACGTGCCCAGCAGTGATCTCGTGCCGTTGACATTTAAACTCAATGGCAATCCCGGGACACAGACGCTATACATTGCGGTACAGGCCGGCAGCTAGTGTAGTGCGTCCGAATCGGGCGCCTTTGTGGGGCGGCCAATCCTGGCTGCAGCCGCCTTTCCAGGCGGCTCGACCCGCTGGAAGGCAAGTCTTCGGGATTTCGGACGCACTACACTAGGTAGGACGCTACAAGCCCAATCATCACGATTCCGGACGATTCCGGGCGTCTTAACGGCGCAGTAGCCCTGAGTGTTACTCTGGGAATTGCTATTCCGTTTCAGTGTCCTGCCTTTGCTCGCGACGGCCCTGTGCGCCTCCGAGATCAGCACCGGAGTCATGCTAGGCAAGCATTACGACCCGCGCGCATTCTACGTCCGCAACGCGCCCGGCGAAAACTGGCAAAAGACTTACAGCGGACCCGCATATCGTCGCGAGGCTCAGGGCAAGCTGATGAACGTCCGCTTGGCCAACGCCCTGTTTCTGGACGAATGGATGCATGAGCGTGCCTTCGATCCCGAATTCAACACGGACGCCGTGATCCAGGCGCTGGATTTCTACAAGAGTCACGGCGTGATGATGGTCAACGTCAGCCTGCAAGGCGCACAAGCCGGCTACGACAAGTCGGTTAACGGCATCGATCGCGACAACGCCTACCGCCTGGGCCCTGGCCGCGGCGCCTATGTGAGCGCCTTCACCCCGGATGGATCGCTTAAGCCGGATTGGCTGGCGCGCCTCGAACGCTTGCTGCACGCCGCCGACGAGCGCGGCATGTTCGTCAACCTGATGTATTTCTTCCACGGCCAGTCGGGGCAGTTCCGCACCACCGACGCGATCCACAACGCCGCTGTGAATATTACCGCCTGGCTAATCGCGCACGACTTTCGCAACGTGATCATCGACGTGGCGAACGAGTACGACCTGCCCGGCCCGCAATGGGACTTTAAGGGATACATCCCGCAAAACATCATCCCCTTGATCGACGATGTGCGCGAATGTTTCAAGCATGCCAGCTATGCCTCTCCGATCGGCGTTTCGAGCGATGGCCGCATGCGCTATCCGCAATCCCTGCAAGGGCAGGTGGACGTATTATTGATCCACGGCGATGGCCGCGACCCGCGCGAAAAGGCCCGCCGCGTCGCCGAATTGAAGGACGCCGACCGTCCCGTGCTGATGACCGAGGATGACAACGGCCGGGCCACGACCTTGGAACATCTGGCGGGCGACCTGGCAAGCTGCGACATTTTCTTCCATCGCGCCGAGGGTTGGGGATACCTGCCCTGGATGCAGGCGCAGCGATTCCCCTTCCGCTACCTGCCCGGGGTACTGTCCGAGGTGCGCGACGACATGCCCGAAAAGGAACGCGACATGGCCTATTTCCACGCCGTGCTGGACCATATCGCCTCGCTGACCCTGCGCCGTCCGCCGAAGGAAGACGGCCCGTGAATACGCGCGTCGCGGAGCTGTGCGGCTTGCGCCAGTTCCGGCTGATAGAAGCGGTGCTGGCGGATCCGGAGCCGGGCGAGGTGCAGGTCCGCATCGACGCCGTGGGCATCTGCGGCTCGGACTTGCATTCTTACGCGGAAGGGGGCGTGGGCGATACGCCATGCCAGTATCCGATGGTGCTGGGGCACGAGCCGGCAGGCGTAGTGATGCGGGTGGGCGCCGGGGTAACCGGCTGGAATGCGGGCGATCGCGCGGCGTTCGAGCCGGCCATCTACTGCTATCACTGCGAATATTGCCGCACCGGCCATCATAACGTGTGCGCCAACCTGCGCTTCATGAGCATGCCGGGCGATCCTGGATTTTTTCGCGATTACGCCAACATTCCCGCGGGCAATCTGGTCGCGATTCCGCCGGGGATGAGCGCGCGCGATGCCACCATTATCGAGCCGCTCGCGGTGGTATTGCACTCCATGCAGTTTGTGGCGCTGCGGCCGTCGGAAACCGCGGCGGTGTTTGGCGCAGGACCCATCGGGTTGATGACTGTGATCTGCCTGAAGCTGGCGGGCGCCGGAAGAGTTTGGGCGGTCGAGCCGGTGGCCGCGCGCCGCGAGTTGGCGCTGCAAGCTGGCGCCGACGCGGTGCTGGACCCCTCCGCTATCGACCCCTCGCGCGAGATCCTGCGCGACACCGGCGCCCGCGGCGTGGATGTAGCCATCGATTGCGCCACTGCAGGCGGCTCCACGAACCACTGCCTGCGCGCCACGCGCAATGCAGGACGGGTGGTAGTTACCGGAATTCCCGTGGAAAGGGAAGTGCCGCTGGAGTTTTCGCCGATGCGCCGCAAGGAATTGGCCATCTACACGGTGCGCCGGTCGAATCATGAGACGGAAGCCGCACGAGACTTGCTGGCTGCGAACCTGGCGCGGTTTGCGGCGATGATCACGCACACGCGTCCGCTGGAGCGCATAGCGGAAGCCTTCCGTCAAGTGGAGCACCGCGCCGATGGCGTGGGCAAACTCGTCGTTGCGGCAAACATCGCCCAACGTTGAGCTCTGGTATACCCTATAAAGATGTGTTTTCCCCGGTTTCTCGCCGCGGCCGTGTGCTGTGCCGCCTGCGCCTGCGCGCAGACTTCCTTCACGCTCGAGCAAGTCATGAGCGCTCCATTTCCTTCGGCTCCGGTCGTATCGCCATCCGGCGGCAAGATCGCCTGGGTCTACAACGCGCGCGGCGTGCGTAATATCTGGGTGGCCGAGCCGCCCGTATATCGCGGCCATAGCGTGACCGCGTATACCGAAGACGATGGGCAGGAGATCTCCGAACTGCAATGGACTCCCGATGGGCGCGAGATCGTCTATGTGCGCGGCGAAGGCGCCAACGGCGCGGGCGAGTATCCCAACCCCACCAACGATCCAAAGGGCGTGGAGCAGCAGGTGTGGGTTGTGGCGCTAGGGGGGGCGCCCCGGCTGATCGGCGAGGGCAACCAGCCGGCCGTATCGCCGCAGGCTCCACTGGTAGCGTTCGCACGTAAGGGTCAGATCTGGTCGGCGCTTTTGGACGGCAAGGAGAAGGCGGAGCAATCGATCCATGCGCGCGGGCAGAATGGCGGACTCCGATGGTCGCCCGACGGCGCACGCTTGGCCTTCGTCAGCAGCCGGGGGAATCACAGCTTCGTGGGGGTCTACGATGCCGCTGCCAAGACCGTTCGCTATCTCGACCCCAGCGTAGATCATGACGATGCGCCGGTATGGTCGCCCGACGGACGGCAGGTGGCGTTCGTGCGCATCCCGACCGTGGACGAGCATAAATACTTCGCCGCAGTACGCAGCGGACCGCCATGGTCGATTCGGGTCGCGGATGCCGCTGGGGCGAGCCCTGGCAAGGAAGTTTGGAAAGCCTTGGAAGGCGATGGCAGCGTCTTCCGCCAATTGGGATCCGAGCAGCAGTTCTTCTGGGCGGGCGACCGCCTGGTCTTCCCCTGGGAACGCGATGGCTGGACGCATCTGTATTCCATTGCGGCAGCGGGCAGCGACGCCGCGCTACTTACTCCGGGCGCCTTCGAAGTGGAGCACGTGGCGATGACTCCCGACGGGCGCGAAATGGTTTACTCGTCGAACCAGGACGATATCGACCGCCGGCATATCTGGCGAGTGCCAGTGGCCGGCGGCACGCCTGTACAAGTGGCTGGGGGCGCTGGCCTGGAGTGGTCGCCCGCGGTGACCAGCGATGGCGCGCTCGTTTTCGTCCATGCGGACACGGTGCGGCAGGCGCGGCCCGCGGTTCGGCTGCCGTCCGGTGAAGTCCGCGATCTGGCGCCCGATGCCATTCCGGCGGACTTCCCGCAAACGGCGCTGGTGATTCCGCAGCAAGTGATCTTTTCCGCCGCCGACGGAGTCACCTTGCACGGCCAGTTGTTTCTGCCCAAGAATGCCGGCGGCCAGCGGCATCCCGCGGTGGTTTTCTTCCACGGCGGATCGCAGCGGCAGATGTTACTCGGTTGGCATTACATGTATTACTACAACAACGCCTATGCCATGAATCAGTACCTGGCTAGCCGCGGCTATGTGGTGCTCTCGGTGAATTATCGCAGCGGCATCGGATACGGCATGAAGTTTCGCGAAGCGCTCAATTACGGACCGGGCGGCGGGAGCGAATTCAACGATGTGTTGGGCGCCGGGCTGTTCTTGAAGAACCGTCCCGACGTGGACCCGGCGCGCATCGGATTGTGGGGCGGATCGTATGGCGGATATCTGACCGCGTTAGGCTTGGCGCGCGCGTCGGACCTTTTTGCCGCGGGCGTCGATATGCACGGCGTACACGACTGGACCGAAGAGTTAGGCATTGGGAGAGACGACGCGGCGGGGCGGCTGGCGTTCAATTCGTCGCCCATGGCGAGTGTCAAGGACTGGCGCTCGCCGGTGCTGCTGATCCACGGCGACGACGACCGCAACGTCAATTTTCGCCAAACCGTGGAACTGGTGGAAGCGTTGCGCGGACGCGTACATGTGGAGCAGTTGATCTTCCCGGATGAGAT
>JBEKTJ010000146.1:0-26444 GCA_049516155.1 Bryobacteraceae bacterium | reverse complement strand
CTGGAACAGGAACGGCCGGACACGCTCGCGTAATCGGCCGATCTCGCGGGCATTGTGCTTGAGCAGTTCGTGTCCCCAAGTTGTATAGGCTTCTTCGCGGCAATCCTTCGCCAGTTCCATCCGTCCTTATTCCGGCGCCGTTTCGTCCGATGAGGAGGACGGACACTGCTCCGCAATGCGCAGCTCGAAGTTTTCCAGGCAACGAAAATGATTAAGGTAAAGCCGGCGAATCACAATTTCAATGATACCGCGCGGCCAAGCCCTCTTTTACCTTACTTCCGCGATGCCGCTCTGTAATAGGCCACCAGCAGGCCATAATGCTCGCCGGCGTGCTCGATGACCGACATCCATGGCTCCACGGACTTGTAGAAGCTCTCAGGCGGCCGCGACCTCAACGTGGCCGTGGCGTCCGCGATGGATTTTTCCAGCAGCGCCACTGCCTGTGCTTTGGTTTTGTAATTCGCCGGATCGAGTTCGTCCCACTTGACCTTTTCGCCACGGCCGGCTTTGGCGGCAAAAACGTTGCCGGAGGCGATGTGCACGATCACAGCGCCGAATGAGCGCATCTCCGGACGCAGCTTGTAGTCGTACTTGTCGGCGGGAAAGTCTTTGGCCATATCCAGCACTTTGCCGTTGACGTCGGCGAACGCGGCGGCGATCTCCGCGGACGGCGTTTTGGGCTGCTGGGCGCAGACGGCCGCCGCCATGGCCGCGACAGTGGCAATCCTCATGTAACCTGCTAACCTAGGCATAGTGGTTACAGAATATCACGGGCCCGGTAACCTGTCAAAAATAATAAAGCGGTTACCTGTTAAATTTATCGGCGGGCGGCTTTGCCTGGATTTCGTGAACACGGTGGGCGGACGAGATCGTGCGGGCGCCGTCCTGCGGGATAAAATCGGCAGCTATGAAGATTTGCTGGCGTGGAGCGTGCTGGCGGGAATCATAGATCGCAGGCGCGCGGGAGGGCTGGCCCGCCTGGCTGCGCGCGACTCCGCGGAAGCGGCCAAGGTCCTGGAGCGGGCCATTCGGTTGCGCGAAGCGCTATACCGTATCTTCAAGTGCGTGGTCGAAGCGTGGCGACCGCCGGAAGCGGATGCGGATGTCTTGCACTCGGAACTCGCGATCGCTCGATCGCATCAGCGCCTGGCCGCGCACGGGGATCGGTTTGGCTGGATCTTCTTGGAACGGCCGGATGCGCTGGACCGCATCCTATGGCCAGTCCCGCTCTCGGCGGCCGAACTGCTCACGTCCGGCGATCTGCCCAGGCTGGGGCAATGCCGCGGCGGAGATTGCGGATGGATGTTCCTGGATACCAGCCGCAACCATCGCCGGCAATGGTGCGATATGCAGGATTGCGGCAATCGGGCTAAAGTGAAGAAATTCCGCGAAAAGCAGCGCGCGATCTAATCGGTTCGGCGGATGCCCAGTTCGTCTAAATGCGTAAGCAGATCGAGCGGGTCCTGATAGACCCGATAAGCCCCGGCGCGCTCCAACTCCTCCTGGCCGTAGCCGCCGGACAGCAGTCCCACGCCGAGCGCGCGGGCGCGTTGTGCGGCCAGCAGGTCCCAAATGCTGTCCCCAACCACGATCGAATCCTGAATGGATACGCCCAGCCGATCCGCCGCGGCCAGGAACAGGTCCGGATCGGGCTTCGCATACCGCACCTGGTCGCGCGTGACCACGGGCACCTCCGGCGGCACGTGCAGGGCTTTCAGCGCAAGGGCCGCGCTCTCCGGCCGCCCGCTGGTGGCGATGGCATAGGGGACCTGCGTCTGCGACAGGTGTGCGAGCAATTGTTCGGCGCCGGGAAGCGGCCGCACCTGCGAGGCCAGCCGCGCGTATGCGGCCGCGTGAAATTGCTGCAGGCGTTCCGCCTCCTCGCCGGTAATGTCGCGTCCCGTTTCGCGCAGCAGGGCGTTTACGAACAGGCCGCCGCTCATGCCGATGCGCCGGTGAATCCGCCAGACCGCCAGACGGATGCCGTCCTGTTCCAGCGCCTCACGCCAGGCCAGTACGTGCTGGTAAACGCTGTCGATCAAGGTGCCGTCTAGGTCGAACAAGAACGCCGCGCGCATTTGGAAATCGTACTCCGGATGTTGTACACTAATATCTTAGTCCAGAAGCTCCGACGCATTTAGTGTGTCCTGGCGCGGAATTCAGAGGTTTATCCATGCACGCAATCATTGAGACCGGTGGCAAACAGTACCGGGTTGCCCCTGGCGACGTACTCAGGGTGGAGACGTTGGAGGGCGAAGTCGGCTCGGAAATCGAACTGCCCTTGCGGGCCGTATTCAAGGACGAGGGCCAACTGGTGGCCGGTTCCGACCTGGGGCAAGCCACCGTGAAGGGAACCATCGTCGGCAACGGCCGGGCAAAGAAAATCCTGGTCTTCAAGTTCAAGCGCAAGAAGCAGTACAAGCGTACGATAGGGCATCGCCAGAACTTCACGGAAGTGAAGGTGGGCGACATTCTGGTTTAGGTGAAGTATGGCGCATAAAAAAGGATTAGGCAGTTCTAAGAACGGGCGCGATTCCAACGCGCAGCGGCTCGGCGTAAAGCGTTTCGGCGGCGAATTGGTGCCCGGCGGGTCCATCATCGTCCGCCAGCGGGGCACACCGATCAAGCCCGGCGAAAACGTCGGCTGGGGCAAGGACGACACGCTTTTCGCCAAAGTGACGGGTGTGGTCGAGTTCCGCGACCGCGGCCGGCAGGGCAAATTCGTCAGTATCAAGGCCGTGGCCTAGAAGGCAGAAGCCAGGAGCCAGAAGCCAGAAGCCAGAATAACAGCCGTCCTGCCACACGGTCCGGATCGTTCTCTCCATGTTTATCGATGAAGCTCGCATCCTGGTGAAGGCCGGGGATGGCGGCAACGGCTGTCTGGCGTTTCGCCGCGAGAAATACGTCCCACGCGGCGGCCCTAGCGGCGGCGATGGCGGACGCGGCGGCGACATCTTCCTGGTCTCGACCGAACACCAGAACACGCTCATCCAGTTCCGTTTCAATCCCGAGCATAAGGCGCAGCGCGGCCGGCACGGAGAAGGCAGCGATTGCACCGGCGCCGAAGGCCATTCGATCGACCTGAAGGTGCCGGTGGGCACGGTGGTGTACGACGAAGCGACTGGCGAACGCCTGCACGATTTCACGACGGCCGGCGACCGTTTCCTGGTAGCCCGTGGCGGACGCGGCGGCAAAGGCAACGCCCGGTTTGCCACGTCCACGCATCAAGCACCCACCGAGCACGAGCCCGGCAAGCCTGGCCAGGAAATGCGTTTGCGCCTGGAGCTTAAGCTATTGGCGGACGTTGGATTGGTTGGGTTTCCGAACGCCGGAAAATCCACGCTGATCTCGCGCATTTCCGCGGCCCGCCCCAAGATCGCCGACTATCCCTTCACCACGCTGGAACCGCAATTGGGCGTGGTCTCGCTGGACGATTACCGCAGTTTCGTGGTGGCCGATATTCCCGGTCTGATCGAAGGGGCCCACCTGGGGCACGGGCTGGGTACGCAGTTCCTGCGGCACATCGAGCGCACGCGCCTGCTCGCGCACCTGGTGGATGTTTCGGAAGCGAGCGGCCGCGATCCAGCCCACGACTTCGAGACGGTGATGGAGGAATTGGCAAGCTTCAGCGAGGATCTGCCCGCCAAGCCCATGATCGTGGTGGCCACCAAGATGGACGCCGCGCAGGACCCGGCCCGCGTGGAGTCGTTACGCAGGATTGCGGCGGAGCGCGGGTTGGCGTTCTTTGAGATATCCAGCGTTACGGGGCAGGGACTGGATGAACTGCGCTATGCGATGGCGGAGAGGGTGTTGGCGCCGAAGAACCCCGAATCGAATGCGGAGCCGGCGCTCAACTAGAACCTCGCGGTGACCAGCGACACCAGGTTTCGATCGAGGCCTGAATGGAGTCGGCAGAGCAAATACTTAAGGACGACCCGGGGCTAGGCGGGTATCGCGGCCCGGGTTCTGGCCAGATCGTCGGGGCCCGGAAATAGCGTTGCTGTGGCATACAGCACCGTCCCCTTGCCATCCGGCGCCACGCGTTAAACCGTACTCCGGTTGCCGGCTGCCCGTAACGGTTGTTCCGAACAGGTCTCCCGCCGGCGTCGCGCTCCAGCCCTCAGCATGCGCGGCGTGATTCGCAGCAGACAACCACCTAAACAGCGTTCACAGCCGGTTGACTCGGTGTCGTGCCAACGCGGGCCGCGTTGTAAATCTGCTGGCCAAGTTGGTTCTCCAATTGATTGATGGCTTGCGTATCGGTCGAACTCAAGGTTCCCCCATTAGCCTGCTCATCGGTAGCGATTTGCCGTTGGATTGTGGAGAGTTGTGCACTCAACTGCGTGGCTTGCCCGCCGCTCAGGTGCCCTTCCTGCTGGTTCAGAACAATCCGACCTGCTTCCACCGCTTCCCGCGCGCCAGCCTGCGTCACAGTTGGATCGGACGGCGGAGCGGCGCCGTTGTGGGCCTCGCTGTAAATCGTCCCACTCAACTGATTCTGCGACTGCTGGATGGCCAGTGCATCGGTAGACGAGAGCGTGCCCCCGTCGGCCTGAGTATCGCCGGCGATCTGACTCTGGATGGAAGATATCTGGCCGTATAGTTGCTGTGTTTGATCGCTGGTGAGATTTCCCATATCGCCGTTGGCGGCGACGCGGCCGGTCAGAGCCATCTCGCGCAAGGCGGCTGGGCTGAGTTGTACGCTGTCGGCCGCCTGGCCGGATGCCGTTGCGCTACTGCTTGCTTTGGAGGCGGCGTCTGGCGAGGTCGCCTTCGCGTGCGTTTCCTGAATGGTGCTGGTGCTAAAAGTAACTGGGCTCACGTTATATTCCCTCTTGCCCAACATATCGGCATCCGAGCGCAAAACCTGCTGTTGAAAGCGCGGGCTGGAGAAGCGATCTCACCATTGCACGGGAGCATCTTGAAATCGAGTGGCTCAAAAGATCGGAAATTGATACCGGAAGGGTATTCGTGGCTAACATATATGAGAGTGATTCGCGGTCCAGTTGTGCGACCCCAGAGCGAGGTCGGCTAAGAGTCGAGGGGACGTCGTTAGTTGGTGCAGGGGCCGGACTTATTGTAGGTGGCTGAGTCGTTCTTGGCCCGGATTGCGGTCTGCGTGCAGGAGTTGTTGCGGGTGTTGGTTTGCAGATAGCTGCTCTCCTGGGCCAAATCCTCGCCCGTAATTAGATCCTGCGTGTCGGCGCCAGCAAAGGATTGCGTAAGCGCGGTCGAAATGTTGCCTGGTCCCTCGGTGGAAGTATCGTAGGATTGCTGCGCGGTAATGGTTTCATCTTCGTCGCCATTCGATGCTGTACCCAAGCTGAGAGTCACTTTCAAGGGATAGGTGTACTGGGTGGTAATGGTTTGGGTGATGCTACCCTGAGTGACCGTCTTCGTAGAGTTTACGAAGGTGGTTTGCTTATACAGGTTCGCGGAATCCGTGTAGTTCTGAAGGTTGGAAAAGTTGACGGTTTGATTCAGCGTCGTCGTTACTTTCCCGTGCGAAGTATTTACGTAGCCGGAGATGGTGAACTGGCGATCCGAAGTAACCACGATGGTTCCTACGGGAATATCGTTCGAATCGATGGTGATGTTTTCGTTTACCACCGGATTCGGACCGTTGCCGATCGTATTGGTCGTGGTCGCGCCGGTAACCGCGGTTGAGCCATGGTCTTCATACACCAGCAGGGTAGCGGTGACGGCGAAGTAATCGTCGGCGTTGTAGACACTCAATCCGACGGTGTGGGGTTGGCCGTTGCTGAGCGTTGCCGCGAAGGGCGTGAGATCGACGCGATACGGAAGGAAGTTGAGCGTCTGCACGCCAGGAATGGGAAGCCAGAGGTTGGGATCGATACCGCCGGTGTAAATCCACGGGTAGACGGGCGCCACGCCGGCGGGCGTGCCGTCGATGGTAATCTCGGTTTCGCGAAACGCGGTGTTGCCGCAATCTTCCAGTTCGCCCGCGACGTCATTGGGGGCGCAACTCCACCAGAACTCATCGTTGCTCTGGCTCTGCGCGAAGACGTCCAGATAAGCGCTCTCGATGTTAGTGGGGAAGGTGTAGGTTTGGGAAAGCACCGACGTGGTGCTGTCGAGTGCAACCGCGCCGCCCGGTGCATCGGGGTACGGGTAAACCGCGTCGGCGACAACGGGTGCGGCGCCGCCTGCGGCTACGGGATAGAAACTCAGCGTGGCAGTGCCTGAAATGACCCCGGTGTACTGGCTATTCACGAGGTTGCCGAGATCCACTTCGCCGGGTTGAGCGGCGGTGAACAGTGGGGTGTAGTCGGTTAGGTCGCGAGTTACATTCCAGGTGGGGCCGAAAGAGGGATCGTCTTCGCGGGTAGTACCGAAATAGATGTTGACGTAACCCAGCGAAATTTCCGCCGTGCGGTCATATTGGATGCCCGGAGTGATCGCGAAACTTCCGTTGAAGATCACTCTCGACCACGGTCCGGGGCAGGATGGCGTGTAGGTGAAGTATTGCGCGTTGAAATTGACGAATTGGAAATTGGAGAACAGCGTGACCGTACAGGGAGTTCCGGCAGGGGGAGGCGTTGCCGCGTCTGTCACGGCATCGGAGTTGGAAACGATCGGAGCCTTTATAACTCCCGCTTTGATTCTAGGTAAGCCAACGGCCGGTGTTTCGGCGAAGGCGGAAATGGACAGCACGAGGGACGCGCCGGCAGTCAGCGCGAATGCGAAAGAACGAAGCAATGGCTTAGGCTCCTTGAAAACGAGATGCAGCCAATTCTAGCACGATTTTCTGCGTACCTCGGAAATGAGCGGCATGAGCCGTCGGGGACGAACTACTAGACGCGTCGTAGCCTACATTATTGCCAAATATCGGCAACTAAACCGGCTCTCGAAGGCCGGCAGTCAGGGCGGCGGCAGTGGTCTCCAGCGTATTCGACCGTCTGCCACCTCGAGGGAAAACTCTCGACCCACCTGTCCGGCTCCTCGTCGGGTCAACTCGCGGGCGTTGCTGCTACCAAGCACCACGTTCTCAGACAACAGTGCCGTCCGGTAGAGCATCCGACGGCACATGGCGCCCTGCAATCCCGTTTGATCTTCAAGCCGGCGCAGGCGTCTGCCGATGGCCCTCGTTCTCCCTCGTGGGCGCGTGCGTTCGTCTTCAGGCGACAGCCGCTCCAGTCCCGCGGCGGTTAAACGGTATCGACCGGAAACTTCACCGTCTCCGTTGACGGCCACGATCACAAACGGAGTTCACCGCCGTCGATGAGGGCATCAAGGATCTCGACAAGGCGCTGCAAATCGATCCCGAGTGCGATGACGCCATGGCGCACGAGAATCTCCTCTACCGCCAGAAGGCGGACCTGGAAGATTCGCCGGAAGCTTACAGGGCAGACATAGAGCTGACAACTTCTTCGCAAGGACCCTAGAAACCAGGAAGGTTAAGGCCGAACGGAACCCCCACGGCACCACGCAGGAACCAAGGTAGAGTACAGTTGGGCCGCGGATACCGGCGAGATCGAGGCTTCGTGGCGGCGTACCGAGCAAGCTTTACGCGTCACCAGCCAATTCGTAAGGAACGACGTAGGGTGGACTACCAGGCTCCCGTCGACAATGGCGCTGATACAGTAGTCTATCTGTTCGCAAATGGTAGCAACTCGACGCTCTTGGGGATGGATGCCGAGCTTGTGAGGCGTTACCGTCTATCGGCCGGATTTGCGGAGCCTATTCCGCGGGACGACCGAAACCACAGTTGATTCATATGTGAAGGCGGTGCGTAGCGCAACGGGTGATCGAACGCGCCGTGCGCGCGCCTTGTTTGATAAAATCCACAAGAACCGGCCGCATCGTACCAGAAAAGACGATGTTCGTACCGCATCCGGAATGTATTCGTCTCTAATGCAGATCTATGCTACACGACGGCCTGAGCAGCGATCCCCTTGCAGTCCACCACTTGTTCCCGAGGGAACTCATGCAAGCCCGGGACTACCCGGCCGAGAAAGTGAATACCGTGGCAAACTATGCGATTTTATCCCAGGCGGACAACGCGGAGTTGGCTGACCGCGAGCAGTTTGACGTCTGGACGATCGCTAAAGCCCAACCAGCGAGATTACGCGTTGGCCCAGTTGTCTTCATCGCAAACGAGAATTTCTTCAAGGCGTACGAGGATTAATCTCGGAGCAGAACAACTGGCGGAAAAACTCAACGATTTCGTCGGACTCGGCGAGCGCCGGTCCTTGGGATGGGAGCCGCCTCAATCGGGCGACCCGATTTGCGTCAGGAGCGCTTCGTTTTGACGGCACCCCTGCAACGCGAGAATCTTTTTCTTGACCCCCGATGGGAAATCCACAAACACAAAATAGTCCTTGTGGTACAGATAATCCTCGCCGCTCTCGTCGACAATACGCACCAACTCGTCTTTGGCCGCCGTTGAATCGGTAAGGATCCGATAGACCTTGCCGGGGATGGCGATGCCAGATAGCCGCTGTTGTCGATGTATAGAGCGAAGGCCTTTGCTCTTCAGGTCCTTCTAGCCAATCCCATGTGCCTCGTACCAGTGTGACTCCACTCGTCGCGGAGCGCCGTTCGGAAGCCGGATCGTGGCGGTCCTTTCATCTTTCTCCAGATGCCCGGGCGGCGGCGGCGACCGCTCTTTCCGCGATAGAACCGACAAGCTCAAACTCCATACCCCTCCGCACAGGCTGAACGTGCGGACGCCATCTGAAAGCTGGCGGAGGGCAACGCTGGCGCTGCCCCACGCCTATTTGGTCTTAGCCAGTTTCTCGCGCTGCTCGCGCAACACAGCCTTGCGGCTCAACTTGATTTTATTCCCTTCGAGCGCCAGGACCTTGACCAGAATCTGGTCGCCTTCCTTTCGCTGATGTGCAGCAGGCCGTCGGTGCCCGGGAAGATCTCGACGAATGCGCCGAAATCCACCAGCCGCACAACCTTGCCCAGGTAGGTCTTGCCGATCTCGGCCACGGCGGTAATGTCGCCGATGATTTGCAGAGCCTTATTTGCGGCGGCTTCGTCGGCGGAGGAAACATGCACCGTGCCGTCGTCGTCCACGTCGATCTTCACGCCGGTCTGCTCAATGATGCCGCGAATCACCTTGCCGCCTGGTCCGATGACGTCGCGAATCTTATCGGTCGGAATGTGGATGGTGTAAATGCGCGGCGCGTATTGCGACATGTTGGCGCGCGGCTGCTTGATGGCCTCTTCCATCTTGTCGATGATGTACAAGCGGCCGCGGCGCGCCTGCTCCAGCGCTTCGGTCATGATGGCGGCGGTGACGTTCGGCACCTTGATATCCATCTGCAGGCCCGTAATGCCCGCGCGCGTGCCGGCGACTTTGAAGTCCATATCGCCGTAGTGGTCTTCGGCGCCCGCGATGTCGGTGAGCACGGCGTAATCGTCGCCCTCCTTCACCAACCCCATGGCGACGCCACCCACGTGCGCGGGAAGCGGCACGCCGGCGTCCATCAAGGCCAGGGATGCGCCGCAAACCGTAGCCATGGAACTCGATCCGTTGGATTCCAGGATGTCGCTCACCACGCGCAACGTGTACGGAAACACGGCTTCGCCTGGGACGATCGGCAACAGGGATCGCTCGGCCAGCGCTCCGTGGCCGATTTCGCGGCGGCCCGGTCCACGCATAAAGCCCACTTCACCGACGCTGAACGGCGGAAAATTGTAGTGCAGCATGAAGCGCTTGGAAGCTTCGCCGGGCTCCAGCAGTTCGATGCGCTGCGCGTCGTCTTTGGTGCCCAAGGTGAGGGTGACTAGCGCTTGCGTTTCGCCGCGAGTGAACAGCGCGGAGCCGTGGGTGCGCGGTAGCACCCCGGTTTCGATGGTGATCGCGCGAATCTGATCGAAGGCGCGGCCATCCGGACGGCGATGGTGTTTCAGCATCTCGTCGCGGAAGACGCGCTCTTTCAGCGCCTCGAAGACCTTCTTGCCTTCGTCCTTCTGCTCGTCAGGAAGGGCCTCGAGAACCTTCTTCTTCAATTCGGCTACCCTGAGGTGGCTCTCCAGCTTCGGGTATTTTTCGGTATTCAACGCGTCGATCAACGGCTCGCGGGCATCGGCCGAAATCTGGCTGTAGAGCGCCTGGTCGAGTGTCTTGGCTTCGTAGACGCGCTTCGGCTTGCCCACCTTCGCCACCAGTTCATGGATGGCGGCGGCGATTTTCTTGCAGCAGGTGTGGCCAAAGTCGATGGCCCCGACGACTTCCTCTTCAGAAGCCTGTTGCGCGCCCGCCTCCACCATCACGATGCCGCCTTCAGTGGCGGCCACGATGATATTGAGCTTGGACTCGCGGCCCTCTGAATAGGTAGGGTTGGCGATGTAAACGCCGTTCACCATCCCCACGCGCACGCCACCCAGCACATGGTGGAACGGAATATCGGAGATGGCCAACGCGGCGCCGGCGCCCACCACGGCCAGGGAGTTGGGGTCTTGCTCCGGATCGGCGGAGAGCACCATCGCGATGATCTGGGTTTCATTCAAAAACCCTTCGGGGAACAATGGGCGGACGGGCCGGTCGATCAACCGGCTGGTGAGGATTTCTTTTTCCGAGGGACGTCCCTCGCGTTTGATGAAGCCGCCCGGAATCTTGCCGGCGGCGTAAGTATACTCGCGATAATCTACCGTGAGAGGAAAGAAGCCGGCATTCGGCTTTGGCTCTTCGGACATGCAGGCGCTGACCAGCACCACCGAATCGCCCGAACGAACGACGACCGCGCCGTTCGCCTGTTTGGCCATTCTGCCCGTTTCGAGGGTGATCTGGCGGCCTCCCAGATCGATTTCAACTGTGTGTGACATTTCTCAATTCTCCAAGCCTCGGCTACCCGATTGCGGGAGCCAATGACGAAATTTGGCCAGTCGCGTGACTGGCCGAATGAGACTGGAGTTGACAGGACGAGGTGGCCCCAAAACAAGGGGCCATACTAGCGGCGAAGCTAGCGGCGGATGCCAAGCTTTAGCAGAAGCGACTTGTAACGGTCCGGATCGGTGTCCCGCAGATATCTGAGCATCCTGCGCCGCTTGGCGACCATAGTCAAAAGGCCTTTTCGCGAGGAGTGGTCCTTTTGATGGGTCTTAAAATGTTCCGTAAGCTGCGTGATGCGCTCACTCAACAGGGCGATTTGCACCTCCGGCGATCCCGTATCAGCCTTACCACGCTGATTTCCAACGATTACCTGCCGCTTTACGTCAGTCGCCAGTGCCATGCTCGAGTGGTTGCTCCTTGTCTTCTCTTTATCTCGTTTTGGTTACGGAATATAGCATAGCACAAGCCGGGCGGCTGGTGCTGGGCATTACGGAGCGTTGGGACCGGGAGCGGCGGCCGCATTGGAACTGGCCGCTTTCTCCGCTTGGTCGGCTTCCTGCGACTGCTGTGCGATTTGCGCGGCGACTTCGCTTTCGGGCGGGGGCGGCGGTGCGATTTCGGCCATGGGGCTCTCTACCGGAGGGGCCTTCGCCGCGGCCGGCGCTACGGGCAATCCTCCTTGGCCCTGCTTCGTCCGCAACTCCTGCAGGCCCCGGTCGATGGTTTCGCGCAAGTGGTTCTGCATCTCCTGCAGATCTGCGAGCCCGACCGAAACGGTGTCGCCTTTGCCGCACTCATTGCCGCCCTTACTGGCCAAGACGGCGAGGGTCGCGGCTTGGGCGCCCGGCGCAGTCTGACCGGTGAGTTGGATTACATCGCCTTCAGTGAGGGCGCACGCCGTGCCCGCCGCATCCACCACGTCGAGATCGTGGCCGGCTATAAAGACATGCGGCTTGCCGTCGGTAAGCATGCGCTGGATGCTGCTGGAGCCGGCATCCGGTTCGCCATTGGCGGCTGTCTGGGACTCGTGGAATTCGAGCGTAAGCTGCTGATGCACCTCATCGGCGATCAGCCGCTCAATTTCGGGCGTCAGCGGCGCTGGGTTACGGAGAGCGGCGGCTTGGGGCTGATAGGCGTCGGCCAGAGAAGTGGCGATGATGTAGTCCGTCAGCCACAGCGACGCACTTGGGTAGACGGCGAATGGCGTAAAGAAACCGCCGTAGTATGCGAACCAGGGATTGACGTTCCAGCCCCAAGCGTACGATGCCGGCGCGCCCCACGGATAGGAGACCCAACTGTAGTAGGCGGGCGCGTAGTAGTAAGCCGGATAATACGGATTCACCCAGACGCCATGATATTGGTAGCGTCCATAATAGGCTTGATGGTAGCGCCCATTGTAATAGTATGAGCGCTGGGCATACTCGTGGCCGCGATACTTGTAAGGCTTTTGGACATAGCCGCGTCCATTACGCTCGGTGACGATGCGGGAATGATCGGGGCGCTCGACTTCTACGCGCCGGTTTCCGCTGAGTGAGTGGTGAATGTCCATACCGCGCTTGGGATCGTGCAGCGTGGCGGTCTGCCCTCGCTCGGTGACCAGGCCAGGTTTCTTGGTCTGGATAGTGGTGTGGGATGTCGTTGTGGCCGTATGGCTGGGGGATATGGTCGTCGGACCGTGCGGCGCGGTCGTCGGACCGGAGCCCTTCGGCGCGCTGGCCGCTCCGGTCGTTTTCTTGGCCGTGAGTGCGCGAACCTTGGAAGTGGCTTTGGCTTTGGCGGTAGTCTGCGTTCCATCGTCGCAGAGTGCCGCGCACGCGAGTAAAAGTAAGGCCAGCGATGCGGCTAGGGACTTGCAGGAAACAATGTTGCTATTGCGATGTGCGTTCATTGAAGATCTCCTCTCGGGCTACTGTATTTCCTTCACCTTGCCATCCACGAAAGTCACTTTGAGGTTCTTATAGATGTAAATGACCTTGTTTCCCGCGCTGATTTTATCCACTGGCTGCCCTAGGGCTGCGAGGACCTGGTCTATTGTTTGTCCCTCCGAGACTTCAGTCGGCGGGGGCGGCGGAGGCTCGATAGGCGCCGGCGTAGGCTCCGCGGGCGCCGGTGCCGCGGGGGGCGGAGGCTGGTTCGGGGATGCGGCCACTTGCTGGCCACTTTGAGCCGGGGGTTGCGGCGACGTATCGCTGTCCTTCTTGGCGTCCTCGGGAGCAACCACCGTGATAACTTCAGCGACGAGCTTTAAGGCGTCGTCCGAGTTCGAAATGGATGCGGGGAACGGAATCGACAGGACGCCTTTGTAACGAATCCCCTGGTCGCCAGCGGGTGTGGCGTCGGTGAAAAAGTCGAAGACCACGCCACGCCCCTTACCGCTGTCTTTGACGTCGATCTTGGTTACCCAGAATTTTTCTCCCGCTACGAAATTTCGGGTGGCGGGCGCATTGTCAGCATGTGGAATGTGGCTCCCAAGCCCTGGAATTCTCACGATTTGGCTGCCGAATTTGCATGCCTTGTTTGGAAAGACTTGCCCGTCCCGATAGGTATTCATACACGGGTTGGCGGCACTGGTCGCGGCGACCATCAGCAGCTTGTCTTTGTGCAAGACCACGATAGAGCCGGCCGTCACAATATCGGTCTTGGCGTCGTTGGTCTTAGTGATCTGGTATTCAGACTCCAGCTTCTGTTGGATGGTGACCATCCCTGGTTCGTTGGCGTAGGCGGCCCAAGCCACGGCCGTCAGTATGGCTACAGCTCCGCTCCGGATCTGTATCGTTTTCATCGGATATGTTCTCCTTCCTGGCGTTAGGCCACCCCGCCAGCGTGCGGTGCGGATAAGGGTGGCCCACAAATCTTTGCGAAAGCACCCTGTCCTGCGCGGCAGCCTTACATAGGAATGCGGCAACATAGCGTGGTGTGACAGGCGACGCCGAATTTCTTTTTCGCAGACTCGGCGCCGGAAAGTTGAAATGCTATTGGCTGATCTGGGGGCCTTCGTCAATACCCGATATGTCCGACAATTTGCCGTGAAATGTCAGCTTCACATCGTTATAGACGTAGATCGTCTTGCTGCTGAGACTGGCAATTGCCTGCGGCGGGCCGAGGAGTCCCACTACTTGCTCTTCAGTCTGCCCAGGCTTGACGGCGGGACCGTCCGTTCTCGCGATGCCGAAGACTTCGCGAATCTTCCTCTCAACCTGCCTAAAGTCGGCCGCCTCCAGGTCTTCCTTCGGAAACCGAATGGTAACCAACGCCCAGTGCGGCTGTGGACTGCGGGACCGGATTTCAAAGACTAGGGCATCCTGCCAGAATTCCATACCCAGCAGATAGACCGTATCGCCCACACCCAATTGCGGCAACTTGCCTGCAGCCATTTGATTGGCGCCGCCGGCGTCGGCGACAATGTGGCGATCCTCGTACCGGTTAATGCCCGGCGCCGAATTCATTGGGGTGGTCACAATTCCGGGCTTGCGAACCACAAGCGTGCGCAATTGGAAAACCTTGCTGCCACCCTTATTGCTGGCTGCCCACAAATATTCCGACTCCAACTGAGAAACCAGGTCTTGGCGCGCGGTCCCCGACTTCGGGCCTCGATGGGCGAGTGCGCGGCTTCGCGCGGAAGCGGTGGACACGACGGCCAGTCCGTTGACGGTCTTGGTCGGAGGGTTGCGGGGTGCGCCCCGGGCTCCGACTGGCGATCTTTGCTTGGATTGATCGACGCCGGCAATGTGCGGCACCGATCCCCTGATCTCGCGCTGCATCCCCCACCACCGATACATGAGCCAGCCTGCGCCGCCGATGGCGAATACGACAATCGCCGCCGCCACCGCTGGAATGGTGAACCTTTGCGGGAAAAATACAATCTTAGAGGCTGCCGGCGCAGGCGCCGTCGGCTGCGCGATGCGCTCGCGATAAACCCTTGACAGATACGCAGCCTTGACTCCTTCCCGGCGCTCACGCGTTACCAGATACTCCCGCTCAAAATGCTGACGCTCCAATGGTGTCAGGGCGCCACCCACGTACGCGTCCACCAAGTCCATTTCCGCTTCGTCGCGCAACTCAGCGTAGGTCTCGTCGAGCATATAGCGCTCTTCCACGGTTTCCCGCTCAACCTCGGGAAGCTCGCCCAAGAAGTAACGGATCAGCGTCCTGTAATCCTCACCGATACCCGTTCTCACGTGCGCACCCGTTCAATCCCCAAACATCTTAGCAAGTCGGCGATGCGTTCGGAGGCCAGCAGCAGGTTGCGGAAGCGTGTGCGCGCGCGGCACGCCCGCTGGCGCATCGCGGCGGCCTGGGTGCCCGCGGCTTTGGCGAGCGCGGCGAGCGTCGAGCGATACTCTGGGTTCAGCTCGCTCTGGTTCAGGATTTCCCGCTCGATCGGACTTAGCCTGGCCAGATTGTCGTTCACGGACTTGCGCAGCAGCTCAAGGCACTGCCTGGCAATCAGATCGATAGGTGGAAGGCTGAATTCCAACTTCTGTTCCTCGTGCAGACAGGTATCGCGCGCGTCGGGACGCCGCCGCCACTCGCGCAGGACGTTTCTGGCGATACCGAAAAGATATCCCTTTCTCTCGGTTTCCGATCTGCATCCGTGGGGATCGCCTTCTGCGAGCTTCCGCACGAGGCGGAAGATCGACTCGGATGCCAAGTCGTCGGCGTCGGCGCAACCGTTGCCGGCAAAATAACATTTTAGACTGCGCGTCACGCCTTCGGCGTACGTCCGGTACGAGGACTCATCGCCGGAAAGTCCGGGCGCCAGCCAGACGAACGGATCGCGTTCTTGAACCACCATTTTGTCGATTGTACATCACGATGGCGACAATTCCGAGAAAATAACCGCGGAAAAAGCCGCAGAACCGGTGTTCCATCACTTGAATTGACATGGCCAAGAGCGGTAGCTTCGCGATAGAGTTCTAGCAGTACTGATAGCCCTGCCAGGCAGCCGCAACGCCATTCACGATATTCGGAGGGTCCTACGTTCTTGAAATCGATGCGGTTCCGCAAATAAATGCAATAAACCAGCAAATAAGTATTGAAAAGGACGGCGAGATCGCGTATTCTACTTGTCCGGATGCGCCGGGCGGAGGATAAATTGCAATATCGCTTAATGGGCTCGATACGCGCAGTGGCTGCGCTCGGATTGGCCGGCGTTCCGGTTTTGCTGGCCGGATCCGCGCCCAATCTCCTGACGATTACACCCGGTATTCAGCAATTCGAAGCCACCGGAGTCGGCTCGACGTCTACGCTCTACTCTACCCCGAGCATTTATAATCCGGGAGCCACGGCGGTTACCATCACTGGATTCACTCTTGCCGGCCCGCAATCGTCCGACTTCAGCATCACGTCCAACAACTGTCCGCTCAGCCCCAGTGCCCTCGCTCCGGGCCAGTACTGCTACATAAACATCTCCTTCACACCATCAGCCGTGGGCCTGCGTCTGGCCACCCTGGTGGTCAAGGATGTGGGAGGTGCGACGCAGACGGTTCTGCTGACAGGCGAGGGACTTGCTGCGACCACGACAGTGACTTTCGCCACTCCCGAGGTGACATTTCCCAGCACCCCTGTCGGTCTCCCTCCTCAAAACGCCCCGGAAGGTTTCGTAGAGGCGCAGAACACCGGAAACGTGGCGGTCAATGTCTCGTCGGTTTCGATCGTAGGAGCCGACAGCCAGGACTTTAGCATTGTTTTCAATAATTGCAGTCCATCCATATCGGCGGGAGGTTTCTGCGAAATAATCCTTTCATTTCTTCCCACCGCCACCGGGCTGCGCAGCGCCAGCCTGCAGTTGGTCGACAATGCGCAGGGCGGCGTCCAATCCGTGCCGCTGGTTGGCGCCGGTTCGCCGGCCGTGAACATGCTGCAATTCTTCCCTGCGGCCGTGGCCTTCTCCCCAGTGGGCACTTCCGTCGGCGAGCCGGGCCAGATTACGGTCGAAAATACCGGATCGGAGCCGGTGACGATTAATGGCTTCCTGGTGACCGGACAAAACGCGACCGATTTCCTGCTATTGGAAAACTACTGCCAGCCGATTCCTTACATCCTCGGCCCTCAAGAACAGTGCGACCTGGAGATGCTGTTTACTCCCGGAGCCGTGGGCACGAGGCTGGCGAATTTGGTAATCGTGGATAGCGCTCCCGGAAGCCCGCAGACGGTCGCCATGGAAGGAGCCGGGTTATCGTCCACAGTAGGCAGTTTGAGCTTCACTTATAGCCCGGCGCAATTCGGTCTGATAACTCTGGGCCAGCAATCCTTAGACTATCTGTACTTGCAAAACACGGGAACGGCTGAGGCGCAAGTCTCTCTTCAGATCCAAGGCATCGACGCCGCCGATTTTTCGGAAACGGGTAACTGTTCCTTCATCTTCGGGCAATCGGAATGTTTTATTCCGGTGTACTTCACTCCCTCGGCGCTGGGCATTCGGGTAGCCACACTGGTTGCCACCGACTCCGTCTCGGGGCAAAGCCTATCCGTGGTTCTGATCGGATCTGGCGTGGCTTCGGCGTTGCCGGTCAGCGTTTCGACCCCCAGTTTTTCCTCGGTAGCCGTCGGAAACACGACCGAGGGATATTTTTCTTTCACTAACGTGAGCCAATCTGCATTGACCGTTACGCAGTTTGCGCTAAAGGGCGGCGCGCAATCCGATTTCGGGATATTGCTGAACAACTGCGGTGTTGGAACCGTACTGAACCCGTTCGACGGCTGCTCGGCAACGATTACGTTCACGCCGTCGGCGGCCGGCACGCGCGTCGCGGAGATCGATATCGGTTACAGCGGCGGAAGCAGTGCGCTGAGTGTGCCGCTGGCGGCAGTCGGGCTGGCGCCCTCGCGCGCCATCACGTTCGAGTCAAGCGGACTGGAGCTTGGCGCGGAGCTATTGGGCCAGGCGGTGGCTGGTAGTGTCTCGATCAATAACACGGGGAGCGAACCGGTTTCCTTCGCCGGCGTGTCGATTGCGGGGCCGGCTGCGCAGGATTTCGCAATCATCCTCAATCAGTGCCCGCAGCGGCCAGCGAGTCTGGCGCCAGGCAGTAACTGCGAGATGTCCGTGCAGTTCACGCCATCGGCATTGGGTCCGCGGCTTGCCAGATTGCAACTGGCCGACAACGCCGCAGGCAGTCCGCAGAGCCTGCCCTTGGCCGGGTTCGGCGTGAACGGCGCTCCCGCCATCCAGATCGAGCCGGACGCGGTGAGTTTCGTTTCCGAGCCGTTGGGGTCAAGCACCCAGTACGACGTTAGCTTGGACCCGGTTTCAGGCGCCGCAGTCACATTGTCCAGCCTCCAGATTGTTGGTCCGAATGCCGGCGATTTCACATTGGTCAACGACTGCCCGCCGATATTGACCACATATTGCGACGTTGATATAACCTTCACGCCGTCAGTTACCGGCCTGCGCGTTGCAGAACTGCAGATTTCCGACAACGCGACCGGCAGCCCGCAAACCATTCCGCTGGCCGGGCTCGGACTGGCGGTGCCGCCGCCGGCAGGCGCCATCAGTTTGACGCCGAATCCGGTGGTCTTCACGCAAGTCCAGGGAATTGGATATAGCACATCCATTACTTTTAACGTGACCAATACAGGCACGGCGGGTGTCCTGCTGACCGGATTCCAGATCGGCGGCCGGGCCGCTAAGGACTTCGGTATTGAAGGCAATAACTGCCCACTGAGTCCGGCTCCGTTGGGGCCAAACCAGAGCTGCGGTATTACGATCGAGTTTACTCCATCGGCGACCGGCGTCCGGCTGGCAACGTTTACCTTGACCGATAATGCCACGGGAAGCCCGCAGTCCGTCTCCATAGTCGGTGAAGGGGCTGCCGCGGTTAAGACTCTGCAGGCGACCCCGAGCAGCTTGACTTTTGCCCCGACGCCGGTCGGCAGCACCGACTTCGACGGCGGCATCGTGAATATCGAAAATACGGGAACCGTTCCCGTCACCTTCAAGAACTTCGGGTTTGCCGGCGCCGATCCGGGCGACTTCAGCGTGGGTGTGGACTTCTGCGGCCTCACGCTCAATCCCGGCTTCTATTGCCAGATCTATTTGAATTTCACGCCGGCTGAGACCGGCGCGCGTAGCGCTGAGTTCAATATCGAGTCGGATGCTACGCCTGGCAAGCAGACGGTGCAGTTGACCGGCACCGGGCAATAACAGGTGGCGTCAGCGGCGTGGGGTTAACTGCTGCTGCGCATATTCCAAGGCTTGGCGGGCGAGCTGGTTTGCGGGATCGAGCGACAGGGCGTGCCGGTACTCCACTACGGCTGCCGCGAAATCGCCGGTTGCGGCCCGTACCCCTCCGCGATAGTAATAAGTCAGCGCATAGGCGGAATCCAGTTTGTCGGCCTGGGCCAGCGCCGCCAGAGCCTCCGGCCACTGCGACTGGCGCGCGTACACCAGCGCGATTTGCGAATAAACGTGGGCCGTCGGCTTGAGCGCAGCGGCTTCCCGCAGTTTGGCCAGCGCCTCAAGGGGCTGCCCGGCGCACTCATACGCCAGTCCCCAGTCGACCAGCAGAGGCTGGTCCGTTTTTTGTCGCCGCGCCGTCTCGGCATATTCCGCCACGGCTTCATGGCAGCGCCCGTGCAGGTAGTAAGTGAACGCCAGTTCCGAATGCACTCGCGCCTTCGCCGGCGACTTTTGTACGGTATCTTCCCACAACAGAGTGTCGCTGGCCCACAACTGGTTCCGCCGATAAGCCGTCACCGACAGCACCGCCACGATGGCGCCGCCAGCTACCGCCAGTGTCCGGCGCCCGGCCCGCACGCCGCGCAAGACCGCGGCTGCTACCAGCAGCATCCCAATCATAGGCAAATACATGCGCCGCTCGGCGACCGGATCCCTGATCGGCACAATCGAACTGGTTGGCGATAGCAGCAGCAGGTAGACCAGAAAACCATAGGAAGCCATCGGGTAGCGCCGGCGGAAGTAGAGGGCTGTTCCTGTGAGGAGCAGGATCGCCGCCATGGAGAAGATCGCGCCTCGATCCCAAATGTTGCGCGAGACCGGAAAATCCCAGTCCACGTTCTGCCCGGCAGGAAATGCCAGCAGCCGCAGGTAGACAAAAAATGCGCGGCTCTCGGTGAAGAGGTATTGATACCAGGTGAGGCCCGCGGCGCTGAAACCGGCGCTGCGCGAGTGCGCCAATACTCGCGCGACGAATCCCAATCCGGCCAGAGCCGCCAGTGCCAGCGGAACGTAGATGCGCCAGTTTCGGCGGATTCCGCTCCACGAAAAACCCGGGTTCCAATAATAGTCGGTCAACAAAAGCAGGGCGGGCAGCACCAGCGTTTGTTCCTTGGAGGCCAAGGCCGCGGCAAAGAGCGCCAGCACGCCGATGGCGGTGCGCCAGCCCGCCTCCGCCTGCGGCCTGTAAAGGAACAGCGCGAAAGCCGCGAAGAAAAACAGGGCGCTCAGGCACTCCGAGCGCCCCGCGATGTATGCTACCGATTCGGTCTGAATCGGATGCAACAGGAACACGGCTGCGCCGAGAGCGGATAGCAGATTGGTGCGCGCACCGGGAAGCCGCGGTTCGGTCTGGTCCAGCAGCCTCCGCATGACGATGAATACCAGGAAGCTATTGAACAGGTGAAATACGACATTCGTCACGTGGAAGGCGAATGGTTCCTTCGAGAACTGATAGTTCATCCCGAAACTCAACTGGAGCAGCGGGCGCACGCTGCTTATCCAGAACCGGAGTCCGCTGCCCACTGTGGGTAAGTGATAGGGTAGGTCGAGGTCGTCGAAGACGTATGGCCCATGGAGCGCGGGCCCGTACACCTGAAACGCGAGATACGCCGCCCCAGCCACCGCGGCAACAGCCCACCAGGGCGTAGTTCGCTTGGCCGCTTTGACGTGCGGCTTGTTGCGCGGAGCGCGGTTGGGGCCTTGAGATCGCGGCAAACGACAAGCTTACCGGATTGCTTTGACCCACAACTGGATTGGCCGATCAGGCTTGGTACACTTTTTCGCCCGACATGAATGTAGCTTCGATATGTATAGATAACTCGGATGGATTGAAGCGATACTGAATCAGGTCGGCGCGGTCCCCTGGGACCAGGCCTGCTGTGCGTCCCGGAACGCGGCCGGCGCGGGCGGCGTTGGTGGTAGCCATGCTTACGGCATCGGCCAGGCTTAGCCCGGCGATGCGCATGAGATTCTCGACGCCGCGGTCCATGCGCAGCGCGGAGCCGGCCAACCGCTCCTGACCAACCAGCATGACGCGGTTGTCTGCCGTGAGTTCGACGGCCTGCTCGCCCAACTGGTAGCGTCCGGGCGGGCAACCGGCGGGAGCCGCGGCATCGGTCACCAGCACCGACCGGGCTACCGTTTTGGCGCGCAGGGCCACCTTCAAGAACGAAGGCGGCAGATGGATGCCGTCCACGATGAAATCCGCCATCAACCGGTCTTCGGCAAGCTGTTCCCAGAGATAATTGGGATGCCGCCGCATCACGGGATGCGCGCCGTTGCCCAAGTGCGTCGAGAGCGTTGCGCCTGCGCTGACGGCGTCGGCGAGTTGCTGCGCCGTGGCGCTGGTATGGCCGATGCTGGCCACCACTCCTTCGGCGGTGATGGCTTCGATATAGCGGAGAGACTGCGGCCAATCGGGCGCTAGCGTGACGATACGGATCTGGTTGCCGGTCGCCTCCTGCCAACGCCGGAATTCGTCGAGATCCGGAGGGCGCACCCAGCGGCGGGGATGCGCGCCGCGCGGGCCATCGTCCGGCGAAATGTGCGGGCCTTCGACGTGGAAGCCATCGATCGCCGCGCCTTCGGGCAGCATCTCTTTGGCGCACTGGAGGTTGCGCAGGGCGCCCAGCATGCCATCCGGCGAGCCGGTGATGACGGTGGGATAAAAGCGCGTAACCCCGGTTGAGAACAGCCCGCGAATCGAGTGCCCAATCTGTTCCGGAGTGCATTTAGGATTATTGAAATCCACGCCGAGGAAGCCATTCACCTGCAGATCGATGAACCCCGGACTGAGATACAGCCCACCGCCATCATCGACAGGTTCGGCGGCGGAGATCGCGCCGTCGGAGGTGTCGAACGTTACGCGGACCGGAATTCCGCCGAAAGTTTCAATTCCAATACAATTCATGCAGGCTCTGCTTTATGCACAGGATAGCCACAGTGCGCGGCTGGCAAGCGCAAGATTTTGCAAGTCCAGAAAGTTGTTGAAAAGGGTCGCAAAGCTAAAATTCTCTCTGGCAATCGGTGGTGCGCATAGGCTAAAAAGAGATAGTCCATCGGCTGCGGCGCATCCTGGAAAGCAAATCTCGGGGGAGGTGGCCTTCTGGGGTGTGCGCGCAGCTACCTTACTTGTCAACGCCCACTGGCTGTCGCGCGTGTACCGGCGACAGCCATCCATAGCGGTCCGGCAGGGCGCCGCCGATCAAGGCAAAGAACTCCTTTTGAAGTTTCTCCGTGATGGGGCCGCGATGGCCTTTGCCGACCTGGATACGGTCGATGGAGCGAATGGGCGTGATCTCCGCGGCTGTACCTGTAAAGAACACCTCGTCGGCGATATAGAGCATCTCGCGCGGCACGACGTTTTCGACCACCGGGATATCCAGATCCTGGGCCAGGCGCAGAACGGTGTCGCGCGTCACGCCGGGCAGCACCGAGGCGCCCAACGGCGGCGTATGCAGGCGACCGTCGCGGACCAGAAAGATATTCTCACCGGATCCCTCGCTGACGTAGCCGGCTTCGTCGAGCGCGATGCCCTCCGTATAGCCATTGGTGATGGCCTCCATCTTGATGAGCTGCGAATTCATGTAATTCGCGCCAGCCTTGGCGAGGGCGGGCAGGGTATTGGGAGCGATGCGCTTCCAACTCGAGACGCATACGTCGACGCCGCTCGCCAGGGCTTCTTCGCCCAGATACTTGCCCCAGACCCAGCAGGCCAGGTAGACATCCACAGGGTTATGCAGCGGATTCACGCCAATGTCGCCATAGGCGCGGATGGCGATGGGGCGGATGTAGCAGGATTCCATGTCGTTGACGCGGACCAGTTCCTGCATGGCTTCGGCGAGTTCCTCGCGCGTGTAGCCCAGATCCATGCGGTAGATCTTGGCGGAATCCGCCAGGCGCCGCACGTGGTCGCGCAGACGGAAGATGGCGGGGCCGCCGGGAGTGGCATAGCAGCGTATGCCTTCGAAAACGCTGCTTCCGTAGCTCACCACATGGGAGAGGACATGGATGGTGGCCTGTTCCCAGGGTATGAAACGTCCGTTGTGCCAGATTCGTTGGGTGGGCGTCAGCATGGATTAATTATAACGTAGCCGGTTGGAATGGAACCGGAAGTGTGTGAAGGGCGAGGTCGTGGCGGGTCGGATGCCGATGCCGGTGCAAGCTCTACCTAGCGACCCTCTTTCCGCTCCGGCGGATGGGCGGCTTTGGGCTGGCTGGCAGGTTTGGGTGCGCTAGAGGGTCTAGGCGGGCTCGCCGGCTTTGGCTGGCTCATCGCCCTTGGTGCGCTGGCCGGCTTCGGCTCGTTCGCCGGTCTTGCTTGACTATGCTGGGCCGGTGCCGCCGGATTGTGGGCCGGCCCGGCTGGCGTAACCGCGTGTGCCTGCGGATGCGCTGCGGCATGCGCGGGTGGCTTAGAAGCCGCCGCAGCGGGTTTAGCGGATCGCGCCACCGCGCGATTATTACCGGGACCCGCTGCCTTCGCAGCCACGACTCCCTTACCGCTATACACGCCCGGCTTTGGACTCGCCGCGATTGCCGGCTTGCCTCCATTCACCGACGCCAGTTGTGCGCGATTGGTGCTGGCAAGGTGCTCATGCTGTGTCTGTTCCGCCGTGGGCTGCGTATGCGGCTGACGGGCCGCCGCCTGTTCCGCGGGCGTCGGCCGGGCGCTGACGCCGCCGGGCCCGCCGTTAAAGCTGACATGAGTGACAGTGGTGTTGACCACGGTCTTGTTGTAAACGTTGGTAATATGTACGCCTGCGACGTTGTTGACCGAAGTATTGTAGAAAAAGCTTCCGCCGCGCCACTCCCCGCCGAAGAACCCGACGCCTACGTAGCCGAAACCATAATTGACGCCGCCGTAGAAGCCGATTTGCGGCCCCCAGTATCCCCCGTTCCATACGAATAGTCCGTCATTCCAACCCCAATAACCCGGCGTCCAGAGCAATCCCGGCGTGGGCGGCAGGACCCAGGTTCCAGGCACCCAGAAGTAACCCTCGGGGCCATAGGCCCAATAACCGGGTGTCCAAAGGTATCCCTCCCCAGGCAGAACCGGCTGTACATAAACGGGCAGCTCGGGCGGGGCGATGCGAATCGATACGCTAATTTGTGCATTCGAACCGACCGGCGCTACAAGAAGGATCGACACGAGCGCGATTAAACTAAACCAACGAACAATGTACGTCTTCATCCTGCATGAGTATGAGCATCTTTCGAGCCAAACGGCCAAGCGCCTGAGGAAACACCACTTCAGAGTTCCCAGCCAGTGCATGATCGACGGAAATTCTGCGCTTCGGCAAGCAATATGTTCACCCCCGTGGCGGCGGACGGTGGGCCGGCCTACTTCAACGCGGCTTGGGATCGGGGACAATAGTAACGCAATGGAATTGGATGGAGAGCAACTCACAGTAGAAGACGTCTGCGCCGTGGCTGGCGGCGGTCCCGACGTGGCGCTGGCGCCGGCGGCGGTCGAAAAGATGGAACGCTCCCGCGCGGTGGTCGAGCGCCTGGCATCGGGCGATGCGGCGGTCTATGGGGTCAATACGGGTGTCGGGCTGCTGGCGGATGTGCGGATCGCGGCCTCCGATCTGGACCAATTGCAGCGCAATGTGGTGCGCTCGCACTCGGCCGGGGTAGGCGATCCGTTGGCGCGCGCGGAAGTGCGCTCCATGATGCTCATCCGCGCCAACGTGCTGGCGAAGGGCTATTCGGGCATCCGGCCGGTGGTGGCCCAGCGGCTTTGCGATCTGCTGAATCGCGGGGTGACGCCGTATGTGCCATCGCAGGGCAGCGTAGGCGCGAGCGGCGACCTGGCGCCCTTGGCTCACATGGCGCTGGTGCTCATCGGCGAGGGCGAAGCGGAGTACGAAGGCGCGGTCTGTGCGGGTGGCGAGGCGCTGCGCCGCGCCGGTCTGGAGCCGCTCACCCTGCGCGCCAAGGAAGGCATTTCGCTGATCAACGGTACGCAAGCCATGTTGGCCATCGGATGCCTGGAATTGACCGCGTCCGAAATTCTGGCGGATTCCGCGGACGTGATTTGCGCTATGACCCTGGACGCCTTGCGCGGCACGCCGCGCGCTTTCGATCCGCGGCTGCATGCCGCGCGTCCACATCCCGGACAGATGGAAAGCGCCGCCCGGCTGCGGCAACTGCTGGAAGGCAGCGAAATCCGACAATCGCATATCACCTGCCGGCGCGTGCAGGATGCCTATTCGCTGCGGTGTGCGCCGCAGGTACACGGGGCGGTGCGCGATTCGCTGGCGGAGGCGCGGCGGATATTCGGCATTGAGCTGAACGCCGCCACGGACAATCCGCTGGTGCTCGAAGAAGAAATTGTTTCCGGCGGCAATTTTCACGGCGAGCCGCTGGCATTTCAATTGGATTATCTGGCCGTGGCGCTCACCGCGCTGGCGGGTATTTCCGAGCGCCGCATCGATCGCCTGGTCAATCCGGCGCTCAACGAGGAATTGCCGCCGTTTCTGGCGAACCACCCGGGCCTGGAATCGGGGCTGATGATGGCGCAGGTCACAGCGGCCGCGCTGGTTGCGGAGAACCGGGTACTCTGCTACCCGGCATCCTCGGGGTCCATCACCACCAGTGGAAATAAAGAAGATTTTGTTAGCATGGGGATGACTTCTGCGCTAAAATACAAAAAAGTCGTGCGCAATACTCGCGCCGTGCTGGCGATCGAAGCACTGTCCGCTTCGCGCGCACTGGATTTGCTGAGACCCTTAAAGAGCAGTTTGCCGATTGAACGGGTGCGTCAAAGTATCCGTGCGGTCTCCGCTCCGCTCGAAGGGGATAGGGTCCTGCATCACGATATCTCTGCGTTAGAGAAGCTGCTGGCCGGCGGCGGATTCCGCCAATAGCGGCGCCCACACTCATAGCCAAGACAGGAACAGATGATGAAACACCTATTCGCATGCGGCGTATTGTTGCTATTCATTGCCATTCCCGGACACTCGCAGACATTCCGGGGTTCCATTAATGGGACCGTGACCGACCAAACGGGAGCGGCCTTAGCCGGCGCCACCGTGAAGGCAACGGATACGGGGACCGAAATAACTCTCACGACAGTTACCACCGCGGAGGGACAGTATTCGTTTCAGGACCTGCCCGCGGGCACGTATCAGGTGGCGGTTACGGCGGCAGGCTTTACCCCAGTCACCGTGGAGAAGATTCCGGTTACGGCTGGAGCCATCTACACTCTGCCGGTGACTCTAAGAGTCGGACAGCAAGCGACGGCGGTGGAAGTTTCGGCGGCGGCGATTACCGTGGACACCACCTCAGTCACGCAGAGCGACACGATCCCGGACGCCGCCCTGCAGGATCTGCCCATGAACGGGCGCGATTTCTCGCAGCTAATCGCGATCGCGCCAGGGTACGCAGGCTATTCCGTCGGCGGTTACGGATCGCTGTACGGAACGCGCGCAAACCAAATGAACTGGCAGATCG
>JBEKTJ010000145.1:0-17298 GCA_049516155.1 Bryobacteraceae bacterium | reverse complement strand
ATTTCCAGCCAGGATGGGTGGACCATGCGGTAACCTTTGAATGTAGCACAGCGGTCCGCGAGGTCCGCTGCAAATTAATCCGACGGGGTATTTCGCTTTGCGCATTTTGGTTACGGGAGCCGCGGGCTTCATCGGCTCGCATATGTGCGATCGCCTGCTGGCGGAGGGCCACGCGGTGGTGGCTGTCGACAATTTCCTCACCGGCTCGGAACGGAATGTCGCGCATCTCGGCGGTCACGCGCAATTCCGGTTCGTGCGTCAGGACATCACGCAGCCGTTTGCGGTGGACGGCCCGCTGGACGCGGTTTTGAACATGGCATCGCCCGCCAGCCCGAAGGATTACTTGCAGCACGCCATCGCCACGCTGGATGTGGGCAGCGCGGGCACGCGCAACATGCTGGAGCTGGCGCGCGCGAAAGGCGCACGGTTCCTGCTGACGTCGACTTCGGAATGCTACGGCGACCCGCTGGAGCATCCGCAGAGCGAGACCTATTGGGGCAACGTGAACCCCGTGGGGCCGCGTTCGTGCTACGACGAGAGCAAGCGTTTCGCCGAGGCGCTGACCATGGCGTACCATCGTACGCATAGCCTGCGCACGAACATTGCGCGCATCTTCAACACGTACGGGCCGCGCATGAAGCTGGACGACGGCCGGGTGGTGCCCGCGTTCATCGACCAGGCGCTGCGGGGCGAGGCCATTACCATTTTCGGCGACGGATCGCAGACGCGCAGCTTCTGCTACGTCAGCGACCTGGTGGACGGCATCTACCGCCTGATGCAATCTGAGGAGCGCTATCCGGTGAATCTCGGCAATCCGCAGGAGATGACCATACGGGAGTTCGCCGAGCAGATCCGCCGGCTGACGGGCAGTTCCTCGCCGGTCGTGAATCGCGCGCTGCCGGAAGACGACCCGAAACAACGCCGGCCGGATATCTCCAAAGCACGGCGCTTGCTGGAGTGGGAACCGCGCGTGCCGCTAGAAGAAGGCCTCCGCCTGACTCTCGACTACTTTGGTAGCGGCGAACGCTCGCAACGTGCCAGTCCCGACTCATCGCCGGCGGCTGGACGCGCAGGGCTGTAGAGTCGGACAGGAAACGAAGTATTGGATCGGTTACTACCAGGGCAAACGGACGACGATTCCACGCCATCCCGGCAAGGAAATCAAAACCGGCACGTATCATGGAATCCTCAAGCAGTTGGGGATAGAACGAAAGTGAGCGTCAATATGGAATATCTAGCACCCAGAGGCCGAGGCTCAAATTATGGCGGCTGCCCTTTTGCAGACACTGGTGCAGGAGCACATTCGAAATGGCGAGCCGCTCCCGCCACCCGGGAGGATCCGAGGACGGAGGGTCCGCACGGTCCGATTGCCGGTGCTCCAGTCCGCCAAGGCGGAGTTGTATCGCCTCTTTCTCGCGTCAGGCGTGCGGAAGTCTGAATTGGCGCGCCGGTTGGGAATCCCCAAAGCCAACGTGGACCGGGTCTTCGATCTCCGCCATCGGTCCCGGCTCGATCAAATCGAAGCCGCATTCCAGGCGCTCGGCAAAGAGATTCGCATCCAAGTGCGCCCTGCGGCTTAGCGAATATCCGGAGACATGCCGCTGGGACCCGACGGTTGGAATAGATCCAGGAGTCTGGAGTCCCAGGTGCCGAGCGAGTCGCTATTTGCTTAGTTGGGAACCGCGCGCGGCGCTGGTACACGGCCTCCGGCCGACTCTCGACTACTTTCGGGCATTGGGGACGCATCTGTATGGCCGCGGCCCCCCGCTACGCCACCCGGTCCATCTCCAGGAACTCCCGCACGTGCGGATGATCCGACTTCGCCAATTCCGCCGGCGGACCAAAGAAAATTACCCGGCCTTCAAACAAAAACACCACCTGATCTGCCACTTTGTACATCAGGTCCAAATCGTGCGTCACGACGATCGAGGTCAGCCCAAGCTGCTTCTTCAGGCGCAGCATCAGGTCGCTGAGGTGGTCGGACATGATCGGGTCCACCATGGTGGTCGGCTCGTCGTACAGCACGCACTGGGGCTGCGACGCCAGCGCCCGGGCGATCGCCACGGCCCGCTTGTAGCCCATGGAAAGATCGGCCGGATAGGCGCTCTTAGCTTCCAGAATATCCACCATGCCCAACAGGCCATTCACCACTTCCTCCTTGTCGCGCTTGTTGTAGTCCTCGCGCAGTTCCAGCGAGAAAAGAACGTTCTCGCCGACGGTGAGCGAATCGAACAGCGCCCCGGACTGGAAGACCATGGTCACTTTCTTGCGAATGCGGCGCAAGTCGGCCTCGGCGAAATCCGTGATATCTTCGTGCGCCACGATCACGCGGCCGCTGTCGGGCTTCAGGAAACCCATGATATGGGAGAGCGTTACGGACTTGCCGACGCCGCTCCGGCCGATGATGGCCACAGTCTGCCCGGCATCCACGTGAAAGTTGGAATCGACTAAAACCGGCTTGTCGAACGTCTTATACACGTGGCGGAATTCGATGTAATGCGGATATTGGTCGGTGGGCGTAATGCTAGCGGTCATGCTGGGAATCATGGTAGCAGGCCCATTCCTCGGGGGTGTTGAGATTTTCGAAACAAGCGCCATCTTCGACGGCCAAGCGCGTCACGTGGAGACCCGCCAGCGCATCTGTAACTTTTCGTACGCCCGCTTCGAGTGCGCGGCGGAGTGTGTCGTGGCAACGGCGGTGATAGACCGCGCAGAGCGGTTCGAGGCGTCCGGAAGGGTCTTCCGGCAACAGAACGTCCGTGTTCAGGCGTTCGGCGGTATCCAGCAGGCCACGCAGGAAATCGGCTGGGATGGCGGGCATATCGCAGGCCAACACCACGTTCCAGTCGGCGGCCGTATGGCGCAATGCCGATTCGATACCGCCCACCGGTCCGGCGCCGACCGTGCCGTCCGGGAGCACCAGAAAGCCCAAATGCCCGTATTTTTGAGGATCGCCAATCAAAGTAACAGATCCGGCGGCGGCCGCTACCGTGGCCGCCACATGGCTCGCCAGAGCGCCGCCGCGAAAGGGCAGCAAGGCTTTGTCCTGGCCCATCCGGGAACTCTTCCCACCCGCCAGCACGAACCCCGCCCTGCTCACAGAGAAATGATAACATTGACAGTAATAGCGACTCTGGCGCGCGACGGTCTATTCTTAATAAAGGATTGAAACAATACCGTGCGAAAATGTTTTATAATCGTCTGCATGAGCGGCGTCGCGGCAGTGGTGCATGGGGCGGTTGCTCCGTCTGTGTCGCCGGCCGTATCCGTGGTGCGGGCCGATCCGCGCACCGGACGCTTGGTGCGCACCGTGGTCCGAACCCGGGCGGCAGGTGAAAGGACCGCGGCGAGTGCCCCCTCAGCCCCCTTGATCGAAACCGTGAACCGCATCGCCCAGCAAAACCAGATTTCTCCGCGGTTGGTACACTCCGTCATTCAAGTCGAAAGCAACTACGACCCGAACGCCGTCTCCCCGAAAGGAGCCCAGGGCCTGATGCAGTTGATTCCTTCCACTGCCCGGCGATTCGGCGTATCGGACGCTTTCGATCCCGCCGACAACGTCCAGGGCGGCGCGCGCTATTTGAAGTATCTCCTGGCGCTATATAAGGGCGACGAGGCGCTCGCCCTGGCGGCCTACAATGCCGGCGAGGGCGCGGTTGCCCGCTACGGCGGCGTGCCCCCGTTCGCGGAAACACAGGATTACGTAGCCAAGGTGCGCCAACGGTTGGCCGGAACCCTCGTGCCGCCCACACCGGCAACGGGTGTGTTGACGGCGTCCACGGAAACCGGAGGGAGTCCCTCCGCCGTCCAATCAAACGATGTCCAACCGGCGGAAACCGCGCCGGCCGAGGTCCGCAACCCAATTCGCGAAGTAATGGATGCGAACGGTAAGGTTTACTATATTTCACACTGAAGGCTCGATGAAACGCACGCTCATCCCGCTTCTCGCGTTGCTCGCGGCAGGCCCCCCAGCCCGGATTCGCGGGGCGGATCTGCGGCAGGTGACCGCGGTGCGGTGCTGGTCGTTGAGCGAGGCCACCCGCGTGGTGATCGAAGTCGACGGCGAATTCGAATTCCGCGCGGAGCGCGCGCACGATCCGGAGCGTATTTTCTTCGATGTGCGGCAATCCAGGCCGCGCATCAATGGCCGCCGCTTCTATTCCGCAAATGTGACCGACAAGCTGGTGAAGAAGGTGCGGGTCGCCGAGACCCAGACCGGGGTGACGCGCGTGGTGCTGGACCTGCAAGGCAACGCGGACTACTCTGCGACGCAACTCTCGAATCCCGACCGGCTAGTGATTGAACTGCGGCCAAAAGGAAGCAATGCGCCGCCCGCCAGTGGCAGGGATCTTCCGCCGCTCCGGCCACAGGTTATCACGCAAATTTTGCCGCCGCCCCCGCTGTTGACCCCTTCACCAGTGTCTGGTACGGGCCCTCTCCCCACCGGTGCGCCGTCGACCGCGGCCCCGGCCAGTCCGGCGTTGCGTCTGCAATCGGAAACGCAGCCGGAAGCTGAGCCGCCCGCCCAGAGCAGCCGGATCGCAGAGCGGGCCGAATTGGGCCACGCGGCCAAACTATCCGGCGATGCCCCGGGTTCTCTCACGCGGGCGCTGGGGCTGAAGATCCGGCGCGTGGTCCTCGACCCCGGCCACGGCGGGCATGACGAAGGTACTGCGGGCCCCGACGGCCTATTGGAAAAGGACTTGGTTTTGGATGTGGCGCTGCGGCTGGGCAAGCTGATCGAGTCCCGCATGGGAAGCGAGGTGATCTACACCCGCTCCGACGACACATTCATTCCGCTGGAACGCCGCACTGCCATTGCCAACGAGAAGAAGGCCGATCTTTTCCTTTCCATCCATGCCAATTCATCGCCTTATCCGCGCATCGGAGGTGTGGAAAGCTATTATCTGAATTTCACTAACGCGAAGGAGGCGCTGGCCGTGGCGAGCCGCGAAAACGCCTCGTCGGATAAATCGGTTTTTGAGCTGCACGACCTGATTCAGAAGATTACGTTGCAGGACAAAGCGGAGGAATCCAAGGAATTCGCCGGCAGCATCCAGGCCGCGCTGTTTCCTTTTGCGGCGCGCTACGATCCGGGCATCAAGAATCGCGGAGTCAAAAAGGCCCCGTTTGTGGTGTTGATCGGAGCCTCCATGCCTTCCGTTTTGGCCGAGATCGGTTTTTTGAGCAATTCCCGCGAAGAGGTGTTGCTTAAGAAATCGGAGCACCGCCAAAAGTTAGCCGAAGCGTTGTATCGCGGCGTCTCCCGCTACGCGCAGAGCCTGAGCCATTTCGAAGTGGCGCAAGCCGGGGATCAAATCAAGAACTGATGTCCCGATCCGCCCTTCGACGGCGGGTGCGTCTTGTTACACTGGGGAAGGCATGGAAGGTGCCGCAACTGAGAGCCAAAGCGAAAAAGGTCCGCGCTGTCCTATGTGCGGTTGGACGGACGTGCGCCGGTCCATGCCCCACGGCTTCGTGGATCGTTTAGTGCGGATCGTGGGCTTGGTGCCTTATCGTTGCCGCAGTTGCGGCCAGCGCTTCTACCGCCCGCAGCATGAAGCCGCCGAACCCGCGGAGTAAACGGCCGATTCCGCCGATTGCATTTCGAAAGTCGTGCTCTATAGCGGTGAGCATTTACTCAATTCCACGGCGTCCGATGCTTATCTATTCCGCCATGCAATCGTTTATCGCAACGCAAGAATGCGATTCACGGGGCATTGATGCGGAGTGGCCGCCTCTTTACTTGCGGTAAGTAGAACTAAAGTTCCAGATTAGAACCAAAGTTTTGCAAACGGGCAGTACCAACATACAACTTTTTATTGAATAACTAGTTGACCTGGGTTGCCCGTAGAATTTAGATTACTTAGAGTGGAACAAAGACGAACCCGGCGCTTCGCCCTTCAATTGCCCGTTTCAATCACCCGCAATGGGCCGGAACGCAGCGTGCAAACCGGAGTGACCAAGAACATCAGCTCCGGTGGCGTATTGTTCACGGCGGTGAAGGAACCGGACATCGGGGCGTCCATCGAATACGTCATCGCTCTCGGCGGACAGTCGGACCCGCGGGTCAGTTTGCGCTGCGTGGGCAAGGTGCTGCGCGCCAACAGGTCCGACTGCGGCGAATCCGCCTACGACATCGCCGCCACCTTGGAACGCTACGAGTTCGTGCGCCCCGAGGAATAATCGCGCAGCCGCCACCGCCCTTGTCATCGGGCGCCTTTTCGTGTAAGGTAGCAAAGAAAAGGCGAAACTCGATGGACCTGACTCTGGCTTCTCCGAAAACACTCACCCTCGAAGCGGCGCTCACCCGCTTCCATCACGCGGCCATCCGGCACGAGCCGGCCACCCAAGGCACATATCGGGATGTGCCCGAAAGCGTCAACGCCGTCCTGCGGCGCGCTCTTGCCGGCCGCGGCATTCAGCAGATCTATTCCCACCAGGCCGAGGCGTTCGGTCTGGTTGAACAGAACCAAAACGTGGTGATCGTCACGCCCACCGCGAGCGGCAAAACGCTGTGCTATAACCTGCCCATTTTGAATTCGCTGCTGGCCGAACCGGGCGGCCGCGCGATGTACCTGTTCCCCACGAAAGCCTTGGCCGAGGATCAACTCCACGAACTGCAGACCGCCATCGACCAGATAGGCTCCGAAATCCGAGCGTTTACCTTCGATGGCGATACGCCCCAGGATGCCCGCAAAGCCATCCGCCAGCGTGCCAACATCGTGCTCACCAATCCCGACATGCTGCACGCCGGCATCCTTCCGCATCACACCCGCTGGGCGAAACTGTTCGAGAACCTGCGCTACGTGGTGGTCGACGAGCTGCATTACTACCGGGGCGTCTACGGCAGCCACCTGGCGAATCTGCTGAGGCGGCTCAAGCGCATCTGCGAATTCTACGGATCGAAGCCCATCTTCATCTGCTGCTCGGCCACCATCGCCAATCCGCGCGAACTGGCTGAAGCTCTTACGGGATTGCCCTTCCGCATCGTGGATTCGAACGGCGCCCCGCGCGGCGAGAAGTTCTTCGTGTTCTACAATCCGC
Source organism: Bryobacteraceae bacterium (assembly GCA_049516155.1). Lineage (GTDB taxonomy): Bacteria > Acidobacteriota > Terriglobia > Bryobacterales > Bryobacteraceae > Bog-159. The sequence continues at coordinate 10,251 of JBEKTJ010000145.1, read as the reverse complement.
CCGTGGTGAACCGCCAATTGGGAATCCGGCGCAGTTACATCGCCGAAGCGCGGCGCATCGCGCTGGAGTTCATCGAGCACCAGTTGCAGACGCTGGTGTTCGCCAACAACCGCTTGGCAACCGAGATTCTGGTTACCTACTTGAAGGATGCCGTGGAACGCGGCCCGCTACCCAAGGACGCCGTTCGCGGCTATCGCGGAGGATACCTGCCGCGGGAGCGCCGCGAAATCGAGCGCAAGCTGCGGGATGGCGAAATCCGCGCCGTGGTGGCCACGAATGCGCTGGAACTGGGCATCGACATCGGCTCGCTGGATGCCGTGGTGATGGCGGGCTATCCGGGCACCATCGCGTCCACATGGCAGCGCGCCGGGCGCGCCGGCCGCCGCCAGAGTGCTTCCGCCGCCGTGCTGGTAGCCTCCAGCGCGCCGCTCGACCAATACATCGTGGAGCATCCCGATTACTTCTTCGGCCGCTCTCCCGAACACGCCTACATCAATCCGGACAATCTGGAGATCCTACTGGCGCACTTGAAATGCGCCGCCTTCGAGTTGCCCATTCAGGATGGCGAGAAGTTTGGCGCGCACGATACCGCCGAGATGTGCCGCTTCCTGGAAGAAGCCGGGTTCCTGCATCACTCAGCCGGCGCATGGCACTGGACCTCGGATTCCTACCCCGCCGACGCCACCAGCCTGCGGTCCATTTCGAGCGATAACTTCGTCGTGGTAGATATTACCGGCGAACCGGCCGTGATTGCCGAAGTGGCGTTTACCGCGGCACTGACTTCGCTGCACGAAAAAGCCATCTATCTCCACGAAGCCCGCCAGTATCATGTGGAGCGCTTCGATTACATGGAACGTAAAGCGTACGTGCGCCGCGTGGAATGCGATTATTATACCGACGCCATCGACTATACGCAGGTAAAGACGCTGCAGGAATTCGAAAGCGAGGCGTCCGGCGGCGCGCGCAAGTGCCACGGCGATGTGCGCGTGAATCGCCAGATCGTGGGCTTTAAGAAGATCAAGTTCTACACCATGGAAAATGTTGGCGCGGGCAATCTGGCGATGCCCGAACAGGAGATGCATACCACGGCTTTCTGGCTGCATTTCCCGGCTGAATTCATGGCCCGCTTCCCGGACCTGGCGCCCACCGAAAAGCAGAGCGGTCTCACGGGATTGGGCAACGCCCTGCGCACGGTGGCGGCGCTGCTGCTGATGTGCGATCCGCGGGATCTGGGCGTGGCGTTCAGCGAGGAGCCGAATCTGTATCTCTACGATAGCTATCCGGGCGGCGTGGGGCAAAGCGCGCCGCTCTACCGCATGGCGGACCGGCTGGTGCGGCTGACCGTGGACTTGTTGGCAGCGTGCGAATGCGAGGCGGGCTGTCCGTCGTGCGTGGGACCTGTGGGGGAGGTGGGGGAGCGGGGGAAGGAGGCGGCGATGCGGATTGCGGGGGAGATGGTGGCGGGTTAAGAGATGTGCGGTGGCTCTCGTCCCTTTCTGCAAACGTGGGCCCCGGGGCGCTTAGCGAGTACACGGCAGGGCGGTTAGCCCAAGGGGATGTCCACTTCGATGTAGCTGCCCGGAACGGCTGTGTCCACAGCGGCGGCAATTCTGTCGAGATGCATCCGTACGGTCGGCCATTGCGGATTTACGAGGATGACTAGTGCAATCTTCCGACCTGAAAGATTCTGCTGATACCGAATATTCTTGTCGGTGCTGAGAAGCACATCATAGCCGGCTTCTTCAGCCCGTTGAATCAGTTCGCCGTTTTCCATCTCATGCCAGCCGATCCGCCGTGCATAGGTGACATCGTGTCCGATTAAACAACGGGCAATCGGCTTCGGCGTGCCGTTGTCGAACAGGATCTTCATCGGCCGAACGTAGGCGCCTTTGCCAGGCTCTCGCTTGCAAAGTGCAGGACGGACTTTACTTCCTCCGGCGTGACGTCGAAAACTTCCGTGATCTCTTCGACCGACATGCCGGCCTCAAGGTTCTCGAACACCGTCTGAACCGGCATTCGCGTTCCCCGGAAAACCCATGCACCGCTAACCTTGCCGGGGATACTCTCCACGGCCGGGCATTGTGACCAATCGAGACTCGCCACTTGTTCCATCTCCTTCTTTCATGGTACATGCACCGGCGCGAAGAAGGAACCAAAATAAGCTCTCACTGGTTTAATTTCCTTACCGTTGCCTTAAGCAAGAAGTGGGACAACTTGTGGAGCGCGTATTGTCTGCGCTTTGCCTACTACCACTTCTGCCGGACGCACAAGACGCTGCGCGTCACCCCAGCCATGGAAGCGGGCATTGCCTACCATGTATGGGACCTTGCGGAACTGCTGGCGTAGGCGTAAAGAGGCGGAATGCCGGAAAATTTAGGATCAATACTACTTACGGTCGTCAAGACCCAAAACGATCAGTCCGCGATGTCGACTTCCTTATGCGCGGACCTGGAGGTTCTGACGCTGGTCTTTTCCCAGTTCGCCCCTGCCTTCGCGGAGAATTTGAGAAAAGCGTTAGCGGCCAATCGTCAACGGTACACCGAAGAGATTGAGCGCAGAGCTTGAGCTAATTCGAGCAGAAGTTTCCTAGCTCGTTCATTAACGGTTTTTTTATGGTTTAAAATACTCCAGGAGTTGAAATGCGCATGGATGACCTAACGCGTCGCAAAAAAGAGGAAGATATCCTGTTTCAGGAACTAGAGGCCAAAGAGCGATTGGCGGTTCAATCCGAATGGGCCGACAACAGAGCCGACTTGGAGCGCAAGGCTAAGGTCGCTAGGGCACCGATGATAAAGATTGCCCGGATGCTGGTCAAAGAAGGCAAGACGCTTACTGAGGTTCACGCATTCTTGGACCAAGAACTATCAGCCTCGCGCTGAACGGGGCCCGGGCGGTCCTGGTATCATATCGGGTATGGATCGAGAGGCGTCCTATCGAGATGTTCGAATATCTGTCGCGCCATATCATCTCCGCGATGAGGACGGTTGGATGGCTAGTTTCATCTTAACGCGGAGAACTGCGGATGGTTTCGAGGAGACTCCCTACCACATTGAAAAAATAGCATTCCCTGATGAGGACACCGTAATCCGTGAAGCACTCGACGCCGCCCGACGAATCATCGACAATTCGTAAAGGCACGCCCGCCTCACCCCGTCAAGCCCTCCCCGAAAATCTTCGACGCACTTTTCAGGCACTACCCCATACGGCAAAGCAATCAGGTTACATGGTGTATCCTTGCTCCGCTTAACGGAGTCCGCCAGCAGACCGTTCTAATCGTCCCGTCGAGGGCGTAGAATGGCTTTCAGATGCGCATTACACATTGCCTTTTCTTCTTCGCGTCAGTATCCTCACTGGCGATACGCGCGGAAGAAATTCGACTTACGGATCTTTCCCGGCTGGAGCTCAAAGGGGTCCATGCGGAAACCACCACGCACCACGGCCTGGCGGCGCTCAAAGTCACCCAAGCCGAATCCGGTCCGGGAGAAGCCCTTGCAGCCGTCAAGGATCTTATCTTCCACAACGGGACCATCGATGTGGATGTCTCCGGCGCCCCTGCGAAGAACGCGGGCGAGCAGGCGCGCGGATTCATTGGCGTGGCATTCCGTATGGCGGCTGGAGGAGCGCGCTTCGAGGAGATCTACATCCGGCCCACCAACGGCCGCGCGGACGACCAGCTCCGCCGCAATCACGCCACCCAATATATATCGTTCCCGGATTGGCCCTGGGAACGGTTGCGCAAGGAAAGCCCCGGAGTGTACGAATCCTATGCCGATATGGCCGCGGGTGAATGGACCCATCTGCGTATCGTGGTGAAGGGCACAAACGCCTCTCTCTATGTGGGCGGCGCGGCGCAGCCTTGCCTGCTGGTTCACGACCTGAAGCTGGGCGATAGCCAAGGCGCGGTGGCGCTATGGATCGGACCTGGCACGGAGGGGTACTTTCGCCAATTGAATATCGTGCGCGAGGGCGACAGCGCGCCCTGACAGCGCGCCCTTGGCGGCGGGCGGCAGCTTATCCGCATTGGCCAGCATCAGGCTGACTTGCCAAAGCTGCGTGTCGTTCAACGATCCGTTGAATCCGGGCATGCCGGTAAGGCGGATACCGTTTGCGGCTTTCCAATAAGTTTCGCCGGGCGGGTCGTCCGTCACACCGTGGCCGGTGAAGAGTTGCGGCGGGTGCGGGAACATGCCCTTGGCGATCGCCGTTTCCGGTTGCCCGTTCAGCCCGTGGCAAACCGCGCACTGTTCGCGATAAATCCGCGCGCCCGCCAGCAGATTTGCTTCGTCCGCCGGAATGGGCGCTTTCGCCGGCGCTTCTTTCGATATACGCGCATGCAGCGCCATTCCCGCCAGGAGCCGCTCCATGGGCAGAGGCGGCGCGGAGGTCGCCACCGGCGCCAGACCCAGGCCAAAGTAGACCAATACGGCCAACAGCACTACCGCGATTCCGAGCACGAAGCCTTGAAATAGATTTTTCATCAAGCGATCCCCATCTTCTTCTGCATCTGTTCCAGCGTAACTCCCTTGGTTTCGGGAAACCACCACCACACCACAAAGAATTGGAGCGCCATCATAGCGGCGAAGAACATAAAGGGCGCCGCGTGGGAAGCCGCCGCCACGCGCGGGAAATTCCAGGCAATCAGCGCGTTCATGAACCAATGGGTGAGGCTGCCCAGGCTTTGGCCTTTGGCGCGCACGCGGTTGGGGAAGACTTCGCTGAGGTAGACCCAGATCACCGCGCCCTGCGAAAATGCGAACGATGCGATGAAGCCCACCAGCAGCCAGACCAGCAGATCTTCGTGCCGTTGCATGGCAAAGACGATCGCGACCCCCGCCAGGGACGCCGCCAAACCCACAGATCCGATCAGCAGCAAGGTCTTGCGGCCAATGCGGTCGATTACGGACATGGCCAGCATGGTGAAGAGCAGGTTGGTGGCGCCGATGGCTACCGCCTGCCGGTCGCCGGAGACCTTGCTGAAACCCGCGCGCATGAAAATGTCGTTCAGATAATAAAGCACCGCATTGATGCCGGAAAGCTGGTTGAACATGGCAATGGTTATCGCCAAGAAGATCGGAAAGCGGTACTTGCGGGTGAACAGCTTCTCGTCGCCGTGGCCGTGCTCGGCGTCGATGGATGTGACGATGTCCTGCAACTCTTCTTCGTAGTTCACTTCGCCAGTGAGGCGCAAAACCTCTCTGGCTTCCGGGACGCGCCGCTTCTTCACCAGCCAGCGGGGGCTGCGTGGAATGCTGAACAGCATCAGCAGGAAAAGCGCCGCGGGGAACCCGGAAACGCCCAACTTCCAGCGCCATTCGGCGGCCCCAAACCCCGCCAGGCCGATCATGTAATTCGAGAAGTAGGCCAGCAGAATCCCGAAGACCACGTTGAACTGGAACAGGCCTACCAGACGGCCGCGCCATTTGGCAGGCGCAATCTCGGCAATATACATCGGCCCCAGCACGGACGATCCGCCGATGCCCAGGCCGCCGATGAAGCGGAAAAAGATCAGCGCGTACCAGTTCCAGGCGAATGCGCAACCCAGGGCGGAAACCAGATACAAGACGGCCATGGCGCGCAGGCTATCGCGGCGGCCGTACCGGTCGCCCGGGATGCCGGAAAACATGGCGCCCAGAATCGTCCCCACCAGGGCGGCCGCCACGGTCCGCCCCAGCAACTCGTCCGACAGGCGATAGGTTTCCGTCAGGGCGTGGGTGGTGCCTGCGATCACCGCGGTATCGAATCCAAACAGCAGGCCGCCCAATGCCGCCACGATGGACCCCTTGATCAGATAGGCGTTCAGTGTCATGGCTAGGCCCGACTGTATCACAGTTTGGTTGGGCCCAAAAAAACGCTTGACTTACGAATTACGTGTAATTAAAATACCCGTATGGCCCCTACCGCAGCCCCCCAACTCACCATGCGCCAGGCGCTCGCCATTCCCGGCTTCCGCAAGTTGTGGCTGGCCACGCTGGTCAGCATCTTCGGCGATTTCCTGGCGCTTTACGCGATCTTCAGCGAGATGACCTTCCGCATGCACGCCTCCGCGCGCGCCATCACCCTGGTGACCGTCTTCTACCTGCTGCCCTTAGCCCTGGTGGGTCCGGTGGCGGGCGTTTTCGTGGATCGCTGGCATCCACGCCGCACCATGGTGGTGAGCGACATTGCCCGTGCCGTCCTGGTGCTCGGGCTGGTGTTTACGCGCGTGCCATGGCATATCTACGTTGTGTTCCTGGCCCTCAGCACCTTCTCCAGTTTCTTCTCGCCGGCGCGCTCGGTGTCTATCCCGCAACTCTTGCCGCTGAACGGATTGATGAGCGCCAATGCATTGATCCAGCAGACCGTGCAGATCCTGCAAATGGCCAGTCCGGTTCTAGCCGGAGCGCTGGCGGGGTGGGCCGGACCGAGTTCCTGCTACTACCTGGATAGCGCCAGCTTTGTATTCTCGGGCCTCATGATAGCCACCATCGCCATTCCCGCGCGGCCGGCCCACGCCAACAAGGAAGTGAAGCCGGTGTTGCGCGACCTGGCCTCCGGGATGCGATTCATATTCGGCCATCCCGTGATCGGCTTCGTGATCCTGTCGATCGCCGCGGGGACGTTCGCCATCAGCGCCTTCGGCTCCCTGATCGCGGTGTACGTGCGCGACGTGCTGCACGCCAATTCGGTTCTGTTCGGGGCTTTGGGATCGGCCATTGGCGCGGGAATGCTGGCCGGCGGATTTGTGGTGACGCCCCTGGCCCGCCGCATCCAACAGAAGGCGCACCTGATCACTGCGGGAATCCTGCTGTGCGGGGCTTGCATTGCGGGCATCGCACGGATTCCCAATAGCGTGGCCGCGCTGGTGGGCTGCGTGGGAATCGGCGTCGGCGCATCGCTGCTGACCATTGCGGCCATGACCCTGTTGCAGGGGCAAGTCCCCGCCGAAATGCGCGGGCGCGTCAGTAGCAGTTCTATGTCGCTCATTTCCGTATCCCAGGGCGTGGCGCTGCTGTTTGCCGGCGACCTGGCATCCCGGTTCGGCATCGCGGCGGTGTTCTACGGCAGCGCGGCGCTGCTGCTGTTTATCGCAATTGCCGGTACGTTCCGGCTTAGGAAGCCGCTGGCGGCGGCAAAAATACAAGCAGCTTGAGAGGAGCGCAATTATCATGAAGAAGATGTTTCTTGGCGGTAAGGTCGGGATCGTCGCCGGCGGCAAGGGCGACCTGAAAGACCTGCTCATGCAGTTCCACAAGGGCGACGGCCGCGGCAATGTGGTGATGGTCCGCGTCAACGATGAGGCATTGGCGCGTATGGACCAGTTGGTGGAAGCCACGCTGTTCGGCAGCCGCTCCGAGTGCGCCGCGTTTCTGATCGGTACGGGCATCGCCAGCCAAAAAGATTTGTTCGACCGTCTGGGCGCGCACACTGACGAAATCCGCAAGCTAAAAGAGCAGCTACGCCAGGTCGCGCTGAACGCCCTGAAGCCGAACGAGTAGTTGCCGTCGAAAAGCCAATTTGGCCCTTTGTTTGCAATGAATTCTTGAACCGAGTGCCGAAGCAGCGGTGGGGTCTCCCCATGCTCGCCTTCGCGGCTGCCATACATCGCGCAGCTCGCCTGCCGAGAAGCTCGCAGGCAGACAGGCCTGTACGCACTGCGACAGAAAATATTTCACTTTTTGTTTTTTTGCTATTGCCTCTGCGCGAAAAAAGGTTATTCTATGGATGATTGTGCCCCGACAACAGGAGGCGTTAATAATGTTTGACGGTCAAAAGCTCACTGCCAACGACGAAGAAGATATGGAAGACTTTCAAGACTACGACGACGAAGAACATCCGGACTCGACTTCGAAGCTCGACGAGTTCGACGACGAAGACGACGACGAGGAGGAAGAGGAAATCGTGGTGATTGCCACGGTGGAGGCGCCACCAGCGGCTGCTCCAGCCGGACCGCCGCCAGAGGCCCCCGCGGCAGCTCCCAAGAAGCCGGCCAAAAAGGCCACACAGGCCGCCGCCAAGAAGCCTCCGGCCAAGAAAGCTGCGGTAAAGGCACCGGCGAAGCCTGCGGCTAAGGCTCCGGCGAAAAAAGCCCCGGCCAAGCCGGTCAAGAAGGTCGCGGCCAAAAAGGCTCCCGCCAAGAAAGTTGCGGCCAAGAAGGCCCCGACGGCCAAGAAAGTCCCGGCCAGGAAGGCTGCGGTAAAGAAAGCGCCAGCCAAGGCAGCTTTAAAAAAGGCGCCCGCAAAGAAAGCCGTCAAGAAGGCGCCAGCCAAGAAAAAGGGCGGAAAGAAGTAGGCGCGGCTTACTTGTTTACGACCGTCCGGCAGCGTTCGAATAGCTCCAGCAACGCTGCGGCGTATTCTTCGGCAGACCGGCTCGCCGGTTTGCCGGAGAATCCCGCTGCGGCGTTCCCCTTGCCATAGCCAGTCGTCGCCGCGATGAACTTTGTCAACTCCAGGGCTATCTCGTCCTTGGTTCTTGCCGGGGGCGTTGGGGGCGTTGCGGTTTCCTGCGTTTCTTCGGGCATGTTGCTGTTTTTCCTCCGGGGTATGATACAACTCTAGGGTACAGCATTTCCATGCCGCTTACCGCCTGCCGGCATGTCCGCAAAATGCGCGGCGGGGCGCAATCCCACCTGCTCGAAGCGGATGACGGCAACTTCTATATCGTCAAGTTCCGCAACAACCCCCAACACCGCCGCATTCTGGTCAACGAATTGGTGTCCGCGGTCTTCCTGAAGTATCTGCAGGTTTCCACCGCGCCCGCCGGGATTATTCTTCTCACGCCGCAGTTCCTGGCCGCCAACCCGGAGATCTTCATCCATCTGGGCACGCAACGCATCCCGGTAGCGCCCGGCTGGCACTTCGGCTCGCGGCACCCGGGTAATCCCGAGGTGCTGGCGGTGTACGACTTTGTGCCCGACACGCTGCTAGGCGGCATCAGCAACTTGACCGATTTTCTGGCAGTGCTGGTCTTCGACAAATGGATGGCCAACTCCGACGGCCGCCAATCCGTCTTCTTCCGCGCGCGCGTTGAAGATTGGCAGTCGGTGGTGAAGAAGGCGTTCGTGGCCATCATGATCGACCACGGTTTCGTGTTCAACGGTCCCAATTGGGAGTTCAACGACTCGCCGCTGCAGGGGCTGTATCCGCGCAAGATGGTGTACGAGCAAGTGCGTTCGCTGGACGATTTCCAGCCATGGTTGGACCAGATGGTGCACTTCCCGGAAGAAGTCGTGGATCGGGCCTTCCGGCAGGTTCCCCCGGAATGGCTGGAGGGTGAAGAGGACGAATTCGAGCAACTGCTGGAAAAGCTGCTGCGGCGGCGGGCGCGGCTACCGGATTTGATCGTGGATGCGAGGAAGGGGAGGGTGAATCCGTTTCCGAATTGGGGGTAGAAGAAGGAGAGGAGAAAAGAAGTCAGGAGACAGGAGTCAGGAGACAGAATGGCTGCCTGCGCCACTATCGTTTGATGCCGCAGTCGAGGCCCGCCGCCCGCAGCTTTCGCGACCTGCTCGTGTGGCGCAAGGCGCAAGGCGCATGCGTTTGTTCTGGGCGTTTATCCCGTTTACTGCGGGCTTCCCAAAGATGGAGACATACGGGTTGGCGCAACAATTGCGCAGGGCGGCGGTGTCCATCCCGGCAAATATCGCCGAAGGATTTCGACGGCGCGGCAGGCTGGATAAAGCGCGATACATGAACATTGCGGAGGGATCGTTGGAGGAATGCCGGTATTACCTGATCCTGGCGCAAGATCTGGGCTACGGCGACACAACGAGCCTCGCAAACACGGCGGAAGAAGTCAGCCGGCTGCTGTGCGCCTACGCAGCGGCCATTCTGACTCCGGACTCCTGACTCCTGGCTTCTGCCTTCTTTACTTCCCCAACTCCGCTTTTTGCGGAGGGATCGTTGGAAGAATGCCGGTATTACCTGATCCTGGCGCAAGATCTCGGGTATGGCGACACGACGGGGCTCGCATGCACGGCGGAAGAGATCAGCCGGCTGCTCTGCGCCTACGCAGCGGCCATTCTGTCTCCTGACTCCTGACTCCGGTCTTCTTTCTTCTTCACTTCCCCAACTCCGCCTTCAATTGCCTATACGCCGTCTCTTCGTAGTTAGTCTTGAGCCGCTCGTGTCCTTCGCTGCCGGTACGCGGCGGCTCGCGGCGCTCGGCGTGGCTAAGAAGCGCGGCGGCCTCGTCGTCGTTGGGATTTCTTTCGAGCACGGCGCGGAAGCTGTCCGCCGCGGCCGGAAACTGTCCGGCCTTCCACAACGCATA
>JBEKTJ010000144.1:0-17323 GCA_049516155.1 Bryobacteraceae bacterium | reverse complement strand
GCCCAATTGCGCTCATGGAGCCATGCCACGATGTCGCGGACTCTTTTGGCATCCTCCGTGTCCGGCCGGAGCAGCCAGTCGAGCGCAGGATGGAGGATGAAGAGGGTCGCGGCAACCAGCAGCAACAGTATCACTGGCCAGCGCTCGAAACGCAGCGCCAGGAGGCGCATCCGGAACGGAATGCCCCGGGGATCCCACCACCGCGGAAACGCCTGCTGGCGGATGGACTCCAGCAGGAACGCGAGCATCCGCTCTTCGCCTTCGTTGTGCCATGCGTTGAACCATACCGTGGGGACCTGGGCGCGGCGCAGTTCGCTATCGAGCATGCGCATGATCGAGGTTTTTCCGGTGCCCCAGTCCCCTTCCACCGAAAGTGTGACCGGTGGTTCGGTGTTGCGGTTGCGAAGAAACTCCGCCAGCGCCAGGACCGTATCGGCGGCGTCGAGCAGGTCTTGTTCGAGTTTGGTGGCCGGCTGATCTGAGAGGGCCGCGTTCTCGATCGATTGTTTTGGCGCGACCGGGGGCCGCTGCAGCCGCACCATCCCGGAGACGAGCAGCGTGCCGGCAAGCGCAACCATCGGCCAGACCCACAGCGCCGGACGATACCTGTATCGGGGTTTGGTCCAGGTGGCGCCCCCGTCGTGGGTCGTGAGAATCGTGCCACCTGTTCCCACCGCCCACAGCGTTTTGCCGTCGCCGCTCCCGTACACCGAGTGGAGATAGTTTGTGGCGCCGCTGGTCTGGGGCTTCCACGTCGCGCCGTCCACGCTGTGCAGGATCGTGCCGCCTGCTCCCACGGCCCACAATGTTTTGCCGTCGCCGGTCCCGTACACCGAGTTGAGATAGTTTGTGGTGCCGCTGAGCTGCGGCTGCCACGTCACGCCGTCCGCGCTGTGCAGGATCGTGCCGAATGCTCCCACGGCCCACAGCGTTTTGCCGTCGCCGCTCCCGTACACCGACAAGAGATCATTTGTGGTGCCGCTGGTCTGCGGCTGCCACGTCGCGCCGTCCGCGCTGCGCAGGATCGTGCCGCCTGTTCCCACGGCCCACAACGTTTTGCCGTCGCCGCTCCCGTACACCGAGAAGAGAAAGTCTGTGGTGCCCCTGGCCTGCGGCTGCCACGTCGCGCCGTCCGTGCTGTGCAGGATCGTGCCACGTTCACCCACGGCCCACAGCGTTTTGCCGTCGCCGGTCCCGTACACCGAGAAGAGATAGTTTGTGGTGCCGCTGGCCTGCGGCCGCCACGTCGCGCCGTCCGCGCTGTGCAGGATCGTGCCATCTGCTCCCACGGCCCACAGCGTTTTGCCGTCGCCGCTCCCGTACACCGAGTGGAGATCGTTCAGCGGTGGGGCTGGTCTGCGGCTGCCACGTCGCGCCGTCCGCGCTGTGCAGGATCGTGCCACGTTCACCCACGGCCCACAGCGTTTTGCCGTCGCCGCTCCCGTACACCGAGTAGAGATAATTTGTGGTGCCGCTGGTCTGCGGCTTCCAGGTTTGCCCCCCGTCGCTCGTCGCTACGATTGTGCCACCGCCGCCAACTGCCCAGCCACGCAGCGGCCCCGCGAAATAGACTTGCGATAGATCCGCCCCAATCGTCGGAAGCTTCGCGAACGCATTCTGTTCTTGCGGCCGAAGCAGCCACGACGCCGCGAGCGGCTTCGGCTCAAGCGGTGGTTTCTGGAAGTAGCCTCCCAAGAGTGCGCCAGCCAGCAGCGCTAGACCGCCAAGCAGGGCCGCGATGCCCAACCGATCGCGGCCGGACGAGCTGCCGGTCGCCGGAGCGTCGTCACCTACGTTTGAGCTTGAAGTGGGCGCGTCCTCGGGGGCCCCCGGTAAACCGTCATCCGTCATTGACTGGCAATGCTATCACAAGCTGGGGCGGACGGATGAGCTTCCCCCGGCCGATGAGGGCCGCCGCGTGAGGGTTGGTGGCAACGGCGGCGCTGCGGGGATACTCGGCCTACATCCAAAGAAGCTGTGGGCCAAACGGCAAGGTTTCGGCTAGCGCGGCCCGGGGAGGCCAGTGAGAACGGCGTCAAAGCGGCCGACCCGCGCCGCCAGACGCCGGCGGATGGGGAGCCACAATTGCCACCATCGGTACCAGTTGACGCCGATGAGACGCGCGTCAATTGGCGCCACCCTCGAGTCCTGTTGCAGCCCTGAACAGATTCACATCGTTTAGTTTATCCGCTATGATCGCCAGGTTGCCTCCATAAGGATCTATAAGCCAGTAAAGGAACAGCCGTCCGGCGGTCAGCTTTTCCGAATCCTTGTAGACGATCAAATCGCCGATGTACTTTCCGCGGACGATCACATCGAACGCCCCGCCGTTTTCAATTGGAATCGCGCCGCGTGCGACCACGTACGATTTGGGCGGAGCCAACTCCACTCTGACAATGCCGCCGAAGTTGCCTGCCCTTGTAAGGAAGTAGACGGCCGAGGAGTCCGGAGAGAACTGGGGGTCCAAAATCGAGCCGATTTCAATATCGGCCGCCAACGCTGGCGCCACGATACTGAGTGGCTTCTGGACGTGCCGATGTTTCACGTAAATCAAACAAAGATCGTCAGGACGGCCTGCACCGCCGGACCTTACGAAAACTACTTTGTCGCCGTCCGCGGAAATCGCCGGCATGGAGTCGATCCCGGATGCAGTAAGTTGTTCGTTGTGGCCGTTATCCTGAACCAGGAAGATATTGCCCGCAATCTGTTTTACGGAAAACGGTGCGCCCGCGGCTATTGGAACGATGCATAGTGGCAGCAATGGCCAAACACTGCGCATTCCCCTACCGCACTTTATCGGCGAACGAAAAAATAGGATCGATATCCACGGGCACATCTTCCACGGCGCCGAGCGCATTAGCCAAAGCCGGCGGCATCTTGCCGTAGCGCTCGAACCAGGCTTCCGCCCGGCCGCGATCGCCGCTGGCTTCGATCTCCAGCAACTCCTTCGACAGCGCCGCCACCGCGCCAGGGATGCGCGGCATATCCACTACGTAGCGCCCGTCCACGGCTTGTACCAACGCCAGACGCTCCCGCAGATAGTTGCATTCCATCAACTCGGCGCGCGCGTGCGCTTCGCCCGTGCCGAAACGTAGCGTACGGAAAATATCGGCCACAAACGATACGTAATATTCTTCCAGACGTTCTTTAGGCAGCGCCCCATGGTCCGCCAGCCACTGTACGCCGAACATGCCCACGGCATCCGCCTTGGCTTCTTCCAGAGCCGAGTAAGTCGCGCCGATCGCTTCGCGTATGTCCACCTGCTTGCCGCCTTGCCGCGCGAATGCCGGCCCCAGCCCGTGCGCGATCTCGTGTAGCAGCGTGCCCACCAGATAACCTTCGCCGGACACCTTGCCTGCTTGGTCCAGGCGCATGAACCGCTGCGCCAGCGGCAGAATGATATATTGCACGCGCGCGTCCATGAAGTTCTTGAAGAAAATCTTCTTGCTGCCTTTTTCCTGGTGGACGCGCGGATCGTTCGGTAAGTTGTCCGCAACCGCCTGGTAACCGTGCCGCAGATCGCCCGCGCGATAGGGCGAGTCCATCACCTCCATAGGCGTGGCGTGGCCCTTCTTCGAGGGCCGGTCTTCCTGCGGCAAAGGCAAGGCATCTTGTATATCCGGCACGTATTTCTGAAACACAGCCAGCTTGCGGCTTTCCTGGTCGTTGCGGATCAGGACAGCCGCGCCGTAAGATGTCTTGACCCCCAACAAATCGTCGAGATAGGTCTCGTAAGGCGCGAAGACGACGTCGAACTTGGGGTTATCCAATTCCAGCCAGGCAATATCACTGGCGTAGTAATCGTCGTTGAGCAGCGCATCGGCGCGCAACCCCAGGAAGCGTGCGAAGGCGGCGTCATCGCTCAGCGCCGCGGCCTCCCGCAGCGCCTGGCTCATGGGGCCGATGAATTCCTTGTAAGCCTCATGATAGGGCACGCCCACCAAGCGGGCGCCGCGCCGTTCCACCACCGTGTAGGGATCGTAAATCGCCGCCTTGTCTTCCGGGTACTGCGCGACATAATGCTCGATCCGCTCGCGCGTGAGCCCTTCGGGGTAAAGCGCGTGGCCTGGCGGCATCGGTTCGCCGCCCGCGAACGGCCGGTTCTCGTTCAGCAGGTCCCAGCGGCAGCCGTTGATCATGAGCAAGCGCTTCAAGGCGGGATCGGGCGTGGTCTTGTACAAGCGCAGTCCTTCCGGGTCGCTCTGCCGCCAGAAAATATCGTCGAGATATTGCGACGCCTCCACCAGTTTGTCGACCATCTGGCGCTCGCGCACGCTCAGGCCCGCCGAGCGGTACGGCATTTGCAACGGCTGCCACTTGGCGAGAAGTGCGTCAGTGGCGCTGGTTCCGGTTCCGGCAAGACACATAAGCAGCAACAGTTCAGAACACAGGAGACAGAAGACAGAAGTCAGGAGTCGGAATCGCGGTTTCTGTCTTCTGCCTCCTGTCTCCTGACTTCTACGCATTAGTGGTTCGCTTCAACTCCATATCGGCCAACTTATTCAGCCCGTCGATATACGCCTTGGCGCTGGCTTCGATGACATCGGTGGAAGCGCCTCGCCCCACCACCTTCCAGCCGCCCTCCTCAAGCTGCGCGGTGACCTCTCCCAGCGCTTCGGTTCCGCTGGTTACTGCCCGGATCTCATACCGCACCAGCCTGGCCGCGCTTTTTGTAACTCCGGAGATGGCTTTGCACACGGCGTCCACCGGGCCGTCGCCAATGGCCGCGCCTTCGCGCACCTCCTCGCCCACACGCAGCCGCACGGTCGCCGTCGGGATGGCGGACGTTCCGCTATAGATGTGCAGATACTCAAGCCGGTAAGTCTCCGCAGCGGGGTGGAGTTCATCGTGTACAATGGCCACCAGGTCTTCGTCGAATACTTCCTGCTTCTTGTCCGCCACTGTGAGGAACCTATGGTAAGCTTGGTCCAGTTCCTCCTGCGAAAGTGAGTACCCCAATTTTTCCAAACGGTCGCGCAGTCCATGGCGCCCGGTGCGCGCGGTCAGCACCACGCGGCTTTCAGTCAGTCCCACATCCTCCGGGCGCATGATCTCGTAGGTTTCCCGCTCCTTCAGGAACCCGTCCACGTGAATGCCCGAGCTATGTGAGAACGCATTCCCACCCACCACCGCTTTATTGGGCGGCACGGGCATGCCGAGCATATCCGCCACCAGCCGGCTGGTCCTGTGAAACTCCCGCGCATCGATGCCGGTATCCACTCCGTAATAGTCGCGGCGGGTCCGCAGGGCCATCACCACTTCTTCCAGCGCGGCGTTGCCGGCCCTCTCGCCGATGCCGTTGATGGTGCCTTCCACCTGCCGCGCGCCGTTCATCACACCACTCAATGTATTGGCGGCTGCCAGGCCCAAGTCGTCGTGACAATGCACGCTGACGACGGCCAGCGCGATGTTAGGGACGCTCCGCAGAACCGCGCGAATGAGCGCGCCGTATTGCTCCGGCACCGTATAGCCGGTAGTATCGGGAATGTTCACCACGGTGGCGCCGGCCTCGATGGCCGCCTGCAGCATTTCAAAAAGATAGCAGGGATCGGCGCGCCCGGCGTCTTCCGCGTAGAATTCCACGTCGCTCACATAGCTCCTGGCCAGTTTGACCGCCTCCACCGCCATAGCCAACAGGGTGACTTTTTTCTCCGCCAGCGTATGGCCATAACGCGCATCCTGGAACTTTCCGGCTACATGGATATTCGAAACGCCGATGCCGGTGTGAATGCGCGGCCGTTTGGCTTTGGCGAGCGCTTTCCCGCAGGCTTCGATATCGGACGGCACCGCGCGCGACAAGGCGCAGATCACCGGCCCTTCGATTTCCTGCGCGAGCAGTTGCACGGCTTCGAAGTCTTCCGGCGACGATGCCGGATAGCCGGCTTCCACAACGTCCACCTTTAGGCGCGCCAACTGCCGGGCGATCATGAGCTTCTCCCGGCTGCCCAGCCGCGTGCCGGCGGCCTGCTCGCCATCCCGCAGGGTGGTGTCGAATACAGCGACCTTCTCGAACATGGCTGTAGTCATACACTATAGCAGCCCATAGCCAGGCTGCTAGACCAGTTGCTCCATCAGGCCGGTAAGATAGTCTGCGTCGAAGGGTCCGGAGCGATAAGTGCGCGCATCGAAGAAACGCCAAAGATGGCGCGATTTCTCGATCGTGTAAAACAACAATTGCTCCTCTATAAGGTCCTTTTCGAGCAATTGCTGGTTGAAGCAGCGGACCGCTCCGGACAGGATGTACGGCACCCGGAAATCCTCCGTGGAAACCGGCTCCGGGGTGGCTTCGAATTTGATTTGAAGGATGCGCCCGCGTGCGTTGATCTGAAATAGATTGACGCCGTCGTCGCGGAAGCGTTCCGGCGCGTATTCCTCCGGGTCGAACTCCAACTCGATTTCAGACAGCAATTGGTTTAGGCCGCGCACGAAATCGCCGCAGATGCCGTGCAACTCCAGTGCCGCCTGACGGCGTAGCGAGCCAATCTCGCGCGCCCTGCGGATGTGCACCTCGTCCTTGCGGGCCAGCCCGTCCAGGCTTCTAGCCAGTTTCTTGAGGCGGTCGCTGCCCGGTTGAGAAGGGCTGCGGGCGCCTGCCGTTTTGAAACCCCACTTGGCATTCACAGCTACCAGGATATGCGGGCGGCGCGCGGATATCAATCTCTCGCAAGCGTCCCTTGCAAAGGCCCCTCACAAATGCCGCACCAGCAGACCCACACGCCCTTGGATCACAGCCAATGGCTCGCGATCCGGGAGCGGGATCGACTGCCACACCTCCGCCAGGCAAACCCAGAGATACAAACGCCGCCGGACGCGCCGCACCAAGCCAATCGTGCCGGCGCCGGACAAGTCCAACGCAAAGTAGCCTTGTTCATCGGGATTAAGTCGGGCCCTCTCCGAACGATCCAGCAGAACCACGCCGCGGGCCCCGAACAGCGATGCGCGGAGGGGGTCCGGCGCCAGGCGGGCGGCAATCGGCGATTCCAGGCTTTCCACGTCCGCTGCGGGGAACGGATACCGCTCCAGCCCGGCCGCTTTGGGATACGGATATTCCCGCCCAATCCAGCCATCCAGTATGACCACAGTACGGCATTCGGCTATATCGGCGGGATCCCGGCATGCTGAACTGCCGGGCGCGGCGGGTCCTTCGCCGGCAGTCAGCAGATCCGCCAGATCGATTCGGAGGCGCGCCAGCATCCGGTCGGCCATATCGGGGGAAAGCTGCCGGGCCCCTTTCAATACATTATGGATGTGCGGCTGCGAGATCCCGGTGAGGCGGGCCAGGCTGCGTTCGCTGATTTCGCCGTTGCGCACCCGCGCGCGAACCTGGGATACCAGCCGCTCCTGGAGAATCCGGAAGTTCAATTGTGAGTCCCTCACCCTATTCCTGGTTGAAATAGATACAACAATAAACCATGATATCGCATAATATACTGTCTAGTACTACGGTTATTTCCAGTATTTTATTAATGAGATAACTTAATATACGAGAACGACATGCGTATTATACGCACGGTGATTTTCCGAGACGGGCTACGGAAAATGCTTGGAATACGCTTGACGATTTTCCGCCGAGCGATAGATTTGGAACAAGTTTTTGGTATTTGGCTGCCCTTGCGACGTAGGGCCGCCTGAGAGGAAGTTTCAATTCAATGAACTGGGATCGATCACAAACAATTGCGCTCGCCAAGACGACCTGCACGCACTGCCATGGCTATGGACTGCGCCCGGGCCGTAACGACCGGGAGGTTCCCTGCAATTGCGTCTTTCGGGCCGTATTCCGCGCCTGCTATTCGCGCTTTCGAGACTGTGTGACAAGAGACAGGCACTTGAGCCGGGTGCAGCTCGAGTTCTGTAACGGTAAGGACAACCGCGTCACCTACGGCCGTAAAGTGGAAGAGTACATCGCCGATTTCTGCCTGGTCAGCCGCAATTCGCTTAACCCCCTCGAATACGATATATTCCGCTTCCATTACCTGCTGGGGGCGGAATGGAAACTTTGCTGCTGGCGCCTCCAAATCGACCGCGGTACTTTCTTTCATTTACTCTATAAAATTGAACAGAAATTGGGGCGAATTTTCCGGGAATTAGAGCCCTATAGCCTTTTCCCTTTGGATGAATATTTCGGCGGTACGATGTGCAACGACCGCTCCGAAAAGGCCGTGGCGATAGTGCCCAAACGCAAGCCGGCCCGCGTGCTGCGGCCCCCTGTGGGGCTCTCAGCCGCCTGACTGCCGCCGGCTCTTGCGCGGCTTATAGGGCGGGCCCAGGCAGAGAGGGCCCGCCCGCTTTTCTTCCTCGTGATACAATCCGGCCTTCGGCCAGCATGGATCCCCTCACGCATTCGGCGACCGGCCTGTTCCTGGGACGCGCCGGCCTAAACCGTTTCTCGGAGCAGGCAGCTTGGATTCTGGTACTGGCCGCTAACGCCCCCGATATCGATATTGTGACGCTCGCCGGGGGGCAGCTCAACTACCTCAACTACCATCGCCATCTCACGCATTCTCTGGCGTTGTGGCCGGTGATGGCTCTGTTGCCGGTCTTGGCTGTGCGGCTGTTCACCCGCAAGCCGTTTCGCTGGCTGGGAGCGTATGCGATCTCGCTGGCGGCCGTGGCTTCGCATCTGCTGCTCGACTGGACCAATGTCTACGGCATCCGTTTTCTGCTGCCGTTCTCCGGGCGATGGTTCCATCTGGACCTTACTTCGGTGGTGGATCTCTGGATCTGGGCAGTCCTCCTGGCGGGGTTGGCCGGGCCGCTGATTGCCCGCCTGGTCAACGCGGAAATCGGGGCGCGCATGAAAAACACCGGCCGCGGATTTGCCATTTTCGCGCTGTTATTTCTGGCGCTCTACAATGCCGGCCGCGCAGCGCTGCACGCGCGCGCGGTCGCCGTTCTGGATTCCCGCATTTACGCGGGCACGGCCCCCCAGCGGGCGGCGGCGCTGCCCGGACCCGTGAATCCGTGGGCCTGGCGCGGACTGGTGGAAACCCGCGAATCTTATAACGTCTTGGATTTGAATCTGCTGCAGGAATTCGATCCATCGCGCGGCGTCATTTTCTACAAGGCCGAGCCCAGCGCTAGTATCCAGGCAGCCAATAATTCACCCGTTTTTCGCGACTTTTTCAATTTTTCGCAGTTTCCAATTGAGCGCAGCCTGCCCCTCGCCGAACCCGCGGGCGCCACCCGCGTGGAAGCTATGGATATGCGCTTTGGCACGCCGGCGCAGCCCGCCTTCGTGGCCATGGCGGACGTGGATAACCGCCTGCAGATCGTCCGCTCGTGGTTCACCTTCGGCGCGGTACGGCCCCGCTAAGCGGCTACCCGCCGGACGAATCGTGCGTGCCAGTGCCCGCTTCGTCCTCGATTTTGGTGCCGCGGTAATCGATCCGCTGGGCCACCGTGGCCTGCATATTTACCTGGTCTTCAGTGGCTCCCCAACGAGACGTTTCCACACCGGGCCGCGATTTGGCGCCGGCTGTGAGTGGCTTGGCGGCGTCTTCCAGAATTCTTTGCAGTACGTCATCGAGCGGCGCCGTCAATAGTTCCAGGTCCGAACGCTCCAGAATCCGGCAGAACTCCGAGGGCAGGAGGGCTTGCAGCATGACACCGTCATCCTCCGGCCAAGCGGCTACCCTGCAGGGCAGAAAACCGGCGAAGCGGATATCGGCGGCTAACAGGGCCGTATGCAGCTTGGGATGAAAGAAGGTAAAGACGAGAGCCTCCCGCGGGCCAGCGGCCCCCGCAGCGCCATGCGGTTGGCCCAGATGGCTGATCACCGTCACATTGGCATTATGGCGGCGCGCGACGGCTTTCAAGACGGACTCGATGTCCTCCAGTTTCACGGTGGAGCGTAACTGCAGCATGGCGTCCTCCCTGGTTCATCATACTACACCATAAACGACTGAAAGGTCCGAAAATGTACTTCCGGATGCCTGCTTCACTCCACATGTTTCGCTCCGCTCTGCCAAGCCTTGTACTGATCGTAAATCCAGGCATAGGTCTGCGCCAGGCCGTCCCGCAGCCGGATGCTGGGTTCCCAGTTCAAATAACTCCGGATCAGGGTATTGTCGCTATTGCGCCCGTTGACTCCCTTCGGTGCGCTGAGATCGTAACTTCGCTTCAGCTTAACCCCTGCGATATCTTCCACAATGTCCACGAGCTGGTTGATGCTCACCAGTTCGCTGGATCCCAGATTGATCGGTTCCAAAATCTCCGAGTTCATGATCATCTGGGTGCCCTTGACGCAGTCGTCGATGTACATGAAACTGCGCGACTGGCTGCCGCTGCCCCAAATTTCAATCTCGAGCGTTCCGGAAAGCTGCGCCGCAACCACCTTCCGGCAGATCGCGGCAGGCGCTTTCTCGCGTCCTCCCCGCCACGTGCCATGCGGCCCGTAGACGTTGTGATACCGGGCCACCCGCGTCTGCAACCCAAAGTCTTCCCGGAAGTGCCGGCACATGCGTTCGGAGAACAGCTTCTCCCACCCGTAGCCGTCTTCGGGCAGGGCCGGGTAAGCGTCCTGTTCCTTGAGCGCCGGCGAGAGCGGATCGTGTTGTTTGTCCGCGTTATAGACACACGCCGACGACGAGTAATAGTATCTATGAACACCGCATTCGCGCGCGGCTTGAAGCATCTGCGTATCGATCAGCACCGATAGCATGCAGAGGGCCTTGTTACTCTCGATAAAGCCCATGCCGCCCATGTTAGCCGCCAGATTGAATATCTGGTAAGCCCCCGCGGCCGCCGTCTGGCAGCTCTCTCGCAGACTCAGATCCAGGGAGAGATTTTCAACCTCATCGCAGCGCCGATACCACCGATCCAGCGGCTTAATGTCGATCGCACGGATTTTCCGATAACCTTGGCGGCGCAGATCCGCCACCAGCGCACCACCGATAAAGCCGCCAGCGCCGGTAACTACTACGATCTCGTCCTTCATGCATCTCTCCTGAAGCACCGGCCGCTAATTTACAGCCACCCTATCCTGGGTTCCGCGCGCCAGCGCGAGAACCTCTTGCGCTCCCACGCCTACGCTGGAAGCGATGCGGCCCTCTTCGTCGAGCAGGACGGCCGCCGGCGTGCCTGAGGCTCCGAACAACTGGCCGGCCCGAAAGTTGCGATCCAGCACCACGGTGGCGCGTAACCCCTGTGCGCGATTGGCTTCGGGCGTGCCAGTGGAAATCACCAGCAACTGCGGTGCGCCATGCGGCGGCTCCCGTTCCCAGGCTTTGATATCTTCGAGCATCTGCTCGCAAAAACCGCAATCCGGATTCCAAAAAAGCAACAGATGCCGGCGGCTGCGCAGGCCGCGCAGATCGACCGCATCGCCGTTCAAATCCGGCAGCGCTAGTTCCGGCGCCGGATCCCCCGCTGCCAGCGGCGGCGGCAAAGTGGCCTTGGCCACCAGCGCATGGATGGCGTCGGCGCCACTGGCGACCGGGCTGGCGATACGTCCGTTCTGAATCAACACCGCTGTCGGAGTTCCCTCGGCTTGGTATGCCCGCGAAGTCTCCTGATCCAACTGCAGCAGCAAGTTCCGAATCCGGTGCTGGGCCGCCTTGGCGCGATTCGTTTCCAAAGGGCCACGGCTGACGATCGCGATGGCCAAGCGGTCCGTGTAAGCGTCTTGCCAAATCGCCACATCGGGCATTAGCGCATCGCACCCGCCGCAACCGGGCTCGACGAAGATCAGCAGGAGTGTTTCGCTGGCCCGGCGCAGCGCGTCCAGCGTCACTATGCTTCCATCCAGGGCCGCCAGGCGGAAGGGCGGTGCGGGAGTTCCGACGGGCAGTCCCGGCTCCGGCGGCGCCGGACGTAATCCCAGTTCCGTTTCGACCGCCTCCAGACGCAACAGCAGGCGCCCGTTCTGCTGCAGCAGATGAAGGAAAGACCAAAGCCAAAGCGCAGCTAACGCCGCAAGCGATACCGAGAACGCCAGTACTGCGGTTTCGAAACGGTCGAGCCCGTGATACCAGCCAATAAAGCTCGGGGAAGATGTCTGCCGCCCTTGCAGGATCACCGCGCCGGCCATGGCGGAGAGAACCACGTTGCGGGCGAGTGTGCTCCAGCCTACCGGCGCGGAATGTAATTGGCCAAAACAATGGCACTCGGGACGGCGGCCGCGGGCCATGCTGATGCCGATCGCCGCGATGAACAATAGAAGCAGCGCCAGTGTCCCCACGGCCCCCCAAGCGGCTGATCTGGAAGGGAGCAGCGCGATGGCGCAGGCCAGTTCCGCCAGCGGCAGCAGCCGCGCCATGGGCCGCGCCAGAAATTCGGGCGCGCCAAAATCGACGATGGATTTCCGCGCTACGGCTGGGTCGGCAAACTTGGCGATGCCCGCGAGGGCGAACGTCCCCGACAATAGCAGGCGCACCAGGAGCAACACACCATCCATAAGCAAATCATTCTACCTTAATACTTAGCGCTAAGTGGGCCGGACTCTCAGCCTGCGGCCCGGCCCGCAGGCCGCCCCGGCACAGTACTAAAAGAGCCATTCTCCTAAATTATTTTGACAGGCAAAGAATACCGGACTAAGCGCCGTACTCACTCTAGACTAGGAGTTTAGACCGGGTTTAGTGATACTAGTACCGGACTCTTCTGGTTCAACAAATGCGTAATTCAGGTTGACAAACGTCTGTCAAATCTCTTACAGTCACCTATTACCCGTCTCGTTCGCGCCGATTCTCATTCAGGTTCCGGGACCCAAGGGGCGGTAGCTCGCGCATTTTCGGTCCGAACCACCTAAGCTACTTACTTTCAACAAATGCCGGACCCACCAGCCATCTTTCCGTGGTATGCATTGCAGGTAGCTTCGCGTTGCGAGAAGGCCGTTGCGTCAGGTCTGGCTATGCGCGGCTACCCCGAGTTCCTGCCGTTGTACCGCAGCAGGCGCAGGTGGTCGGATCGGCTGCAGGATGTGGATCTCCCGCTTTTCCCGGGTTATGTGTTCTGCCGCTTGGACATACACCGGCGTCTCCCGGCGCTTCTGATTCCAGGCGTCGTCCGTATCGTCGGCTTGGGCAAGACACCCATTCCCGTCGACGACCATGAGATCGCGGCGGTGCAGGCGGTCGCGAAATCGGGACTCCTGGCGCAACCCTGGCCTTTTCTGAAGGCCGGACAAACCGTGACGATTGAAGAGGGGCCGCTGCGCAACGTTACCGGAATACTCACTGAAATCAATGGCTCCGAGCAATTGATTGTTTCCATTACGCTGCTGCAGCGATCTTTGGCCGTTGCCATCCCCCGTCAGTCGATCCGTCCGGCGGACGACGATCGACTCTGGACCAAACGGCGGCAAGCGGCTATCGTCTAGCCGCTAAGTGGGGCAGGCTCCCAGCCTGCGGCGGTCTCTCAGGCCGCGCTATTGCACTAAGTTCAATAATCTCAAGAAATGCTTCAGATACACCTGAAACAAAGGAGGTTCCCGTGTTCAAGACCCGCACGCGGATGGTAAGCTTTCGTCTCTCGGAAGACGAATACGAGCGCCTCAAGGATCTCTCTCTCATGGAATGCGCGCGTAGCGTCTCCGAGTTTGCCCGCGCCGCCTTGTGCAAGTTGCCCACCGGCAACGGTAACGGCAACGGCAACGGCAACGGAGATTCCCCCATCACGGCAGCACCTAGGATGGAGAAGTTGGAAGGCGCCGTCAGGCAGTTGAGAATGGAGATGCATCAGCTCCGCCAATTGGTGGAAAGCGCCACAGGGCAAGTTCCAGGAGAACCGGAGACGGCCAGTCTCCAGGAGAACAACCAATGAAATCCGCCGGGAAGCGCATCCGGATTGGCGTGGCCCTGATTGGCGTGGCCCTGCTGATCGCCGGCGCCGCTGCCGTGGCCCAGCAGCCGCTGGCAGTCGCCGGGCCCCCGCCGGACCAGCCCCGCACCGCCTATGTGTTAGGGCCTGAAGACACCGTGACCATTCACGCCCAAAACGCTCCGGATCTCAGCGAAAAGCCGTTCCGCGTCGACGCGGAAGGAGAAATCAAGCTGCCCATGATCGGGCGCGTTCACGCGGGCGGTCTCACCATCGAACAACTGGAGGCCGAGATTGTCACCCGCTTGAAAGTGTATCTGGTGGAACCGGAAGTGACTGTCGGCATTACTGAATTCCGCAGTCAGCCGGTTTCGATTGTGGGCGCAGTCGCGACTCCCGGAGTACACCAACTGGAAGGGCAGAAAACTCTGGTGGAGATGCTGGCCATAGCCGGCGGATTGCGGCCGGATGCCGGTCCTTCGGTAAAACTAACCCGGCGCCTTGAATTCGGGCGCATTCCATTGCCCGGGGCCGTCGACGATTCTACGCATCAGTTCAGCATCGCGGAGGTCAATCTGAAATCCGTGATGGAAGCCAAGAACCCGGAATTCAACATCGCTATCCGTCCGCACGACGTCATTTCCGTCCCGCACGCAGAAGTGGTCTACGTCATCGGAGAGGTCAACCACGCCGGCGCCCTGCCGCTGAACGAGGGCGATTCGCTCTCGGTGTTGGAGGCCGTCTCGTCTTCCGGCGGAATGTTGCACACGGCGGCCATCAGCCATGCGCGGATCTTGCGGCCCGTGCCCGGCGAGCAGAAGCGCGCCGAACTGGTCGTGGATTTGAAAAAGATCATGGCCGGACAGTCCGCGGATATCCCGCTGCTGGCCGGCGACGTCCTGGTCGTTCCCGGAAGCACCGGCAAACATGCGGTGTACCGCGCGTTGGAGGCCGCCGTCACGGCCGGCACATTCATCGCCAGCTACGGCGTCTATCACTAAAGTTGTGGAGGGCGGGCAATTCATGGAAGAACTTCAGCATTACTCCAACGGCAACGGCCATGCCCTTGCCCGCGTCAATCCGCGCGGCGACCTGCCCGCTCCGGCGCCTATCGTGTCGGACCCGGCCCCCGGCGGCATGAAGCGCGAATATGCCGGTGTTCTCGAATACTGGCAAATGGTTCGCCGCCACAAGACGGCGGTGGTCGTCATTTCCTTGCTGGGCGCCGTAGCCGGATTTCTCTACACCCTTCCGCAACCGCGCATCTATCAGGCCCACACCACCATCGAAGTGCAAGGCCTGAATGAGGATTTCCTGGGCCTGCACAACGTTAGCCCGACCGTCAGCCCGACCAGCAACTACTATCCGGATTTCGACATCCAGACGCAGGTCAAGATTCTGCAAAGCCAGTCTCTCAGCCGCAGCGTGGTCGAGGATCTGCAGAAGGGCAAACCGCCCGAAAACATGCGCCCGCCCGATCGCCTGAGCGCCTGGAAAAAGGCGCTGGGTATCAGCCCCGCCAGCCAGGACGAACTCTGGCAATTAGCGCTCGACACCGCCGCGGGAAGCGTGCGCGTGCGCGCCTCCGGAACCAACCGCATCGTCGACATCACTTGCGATTCTACCCAGCCGCAGGTGGCCGCTTCTTTCGCCAACATGCTGACCAAGGAGTTTATCGAGCAAAACCTGGAAGCCCGCTGGAAGAGCAGCGAATACACCGGTGAGTGGCTCACCCGGCAGCTCCAGGACATCAAGATCAAACTCGAGAAAGCCGACGAAGAGCTGAACGCCTACGCCCGTTCTTCCGGCCTCACCTTCACCGACGAAAAGACCAGCGTGGAAGAAGACAAGCTGCGCGCCCTGCAAAAGGACTTGTTGCAAGCGCAGTCCGACCGCGTGGCCAAGGAATCCAAATACGAGATGGCCGCCAGCAGCCCGCCCGAGGCCCTGCCGGACGTGCTGGACGATTCCGCGCTGCGCGACGACGAAACCAACCTGACCGAACTGCAGCGCAAATCCGCCGAGCTTCGTATCGCGCTCACTCCGCAGAACCCGGACGTCCGCCGCATTCAGGCCCAGATCGCCCTGATGCAAGCCACCATCGAACATGAGCGCGCCAATATCCTGACCCGCATCAAGAACGAGTACAGCGCCGCCCAGAACCGCGAAAAGCTGATGACCGCGTCCTATCTGGCGCAGGTGAAGCTGGTCGCCGACCAGTCCGAAAAGACCACTCACTACGGCATCCTGAAGCGCGAAGTGGACTCCACGCGGTCACTCTACGAAACCATGCTGCAGCGCATGAAAGAGTCCAGCGTGGCTTCCGCCCTGCGCGCCAGCAACATCCGCGTGGTGGACCCGGCCGAGCCGGTTTTCATCCCCTATAAGCCGAACGTCGTGCGTTATATCGTTCTGGGCCTGCTCTGCGGGATTTGTCTTGGCGTCAGTCTGGTCGTCTTCCAGGAACGTGCCGACCGCACCCTGCACGACCCCGGCGACATCGCTTACTATCTGCATCTGCCTGAATTGGGCGTAGTCCCCATGGCCAATCTGGAACTGACCTCGCGCGGCATGCGCAAGGCCGGCACTCCGCGGTCCCGCGGCTCGTCCCTGGATTTGAAGGGAGATGCCGGCGCCGATGCCGAACTAGTGGACGACCGCGTGGAACTGGTCACCTGGGCGCGCAAGAAGTCGCTGATCTCCGAATCGTTCCGCACCACGCTGACTTCGATCCTGTTCTCCGCCCGCGATGGCGACCGCCCCCGCGTCCTGGTGCTCAGCAGCGCCAGCCCCAAGGAAGGCAAGACCACCGTCGTCTGCAACCTCGGCATCGTAGTCGCCGAGATCAACCAGAAGGTGCTGATCATCGACGCCGACCTGCGCCGCCCCCGCATGCACCAAGTCTTCGGCATCAAGAACGACGGCCCCGGCCTGAGCGAGATCCTGCTGAAATCCGAGCCTTTGGAAGATGCGGATTTCGAGGGCCTGGCGCGCCCGACTTACATCCCCGGCCTGCATCTGCTGCCCAGCGGGCGTTCCCGCTTCAACGCCGCCAGCATGCTGCACTCCGACCGTCTGCCCGAACTGCTGCGCGGTTTGCGCGAGCGCTTCGACACCATCCTGATCGACACGCCCCCCATGGTCAACATCCCGGACGCCCGCGTGCTGGCCCGGCTGGCCGATGGCGTGATCCTGATCCTGCGCTCCGCCGTGACCACCCGCGACGCGGCCCTGCTGGCCAAGCAGCGCTTTCTCGACGATGGCATTCCGGTGATGGGCACCATCCTGAACAACTGGAATCCGAACACGCCCGGCTACGGCTACTATCAGAATTACTACGACGGCTATTTTCACTACCTGGGCAATGGCAACGGAAACGGCAACGGAAACGGAAATGGCCACCACAATGGAAACGGCAAGCGCCCCACCGTCCAAGTAGACGCCGATTAAGATCTTAGGTGGGATAGGCCTCCTGGCCTGTCTTTCTGCACCGACAGGCCGGGAGGCCTGTCCTACCAAGTATGTGCGGCATAGCAGGAATCTTTCGCACCGCCGGTGAAACCACCCC
>JBEKTJ010000143.1:0-17444 GCA_049516155.1 Bryobacteraceae bacterium | reverse complement strand
ATGGCGACGCGCTGCTTGAAAACACGCCCGGACATCTGGTGGCCGTCAAAACAGCCGATTGCATTCCCATCCTGCTGGTGGACGAAGAGCGTCGCGCGGTGGCCGCCGTACATGCCGGTTGGCGGGGTACG
Source organism: Bryobacteraceae bacterium (assembly GCA_049516155.1). Classification (GTDB taxonomy): domain Bacteria; phylum Acidobacteriota; class Terriglobia; order Bryobacterales; family Bryobacteraceae; genus Bog-159. The sequence continues at coordinate 17,313 of JBEKTJ010000143.1, read as the reverse complement.
GCGGCCGGCATCGTACGGAACGCATTGCGTGGGATGCGGGAAGAATTCGGCACGCGCCCGGGGCACGTGCACGCGGCCATCGGTCCAGGCATCGGAAAATGCTGCTATGAAGTCGGCGCCGATGTGGCGGCGCAGTTTGGCGAAACCGGTCCGTGCCACATCGACCTGGTCGAAACCAACCGGCGCCAGTTGATCGAGGCTGGTATTCCCGCGTCTCGGATTTACGCGGCGAACCTGTGCACCAAATGCGGAGTAGAAGATTTCCACTCATATCGCCGCGACAAAGAACAGGCCGGCCGCATGCTCTCCTTCGTCGGCTGGAAGTTAGTGCAACTGCGACCCTGACCCGCGCGTATATTAGGTGAATGCGTACTGTATTGCTCCTGGCCGCCTGCAGTCTCGCTGCTGCGCAAGATCCGCGCGAAATCGTCCGGCGCTCGGTGCAACTGTTGGACCACAACCTGGCCATTGCCCGCAACTACACCTTCCTCGAACGCACCGAAATCCGTGAACTCGATTCCGATGCGCATGTGAGGACGCGCAAGATCATGCTTTACGACGTCACGCTGTTGGAAGGCTCGCCCTACCGCCGGCTGGTGGGCAAGGACGATCACCCGTTGTCTCCCGACGAGGATCGCATCGAACAGAAGAAACTCGCCGACAGCATCGCCCAGCGCCAGAAAGAAACTCCCACCGAGCGCAACAAGCGCATCGCGGATTGGGAGAAGAAGCGGCAACACGAGCGCGAACCTTTGGACGAAGTGCCGGATGCGTTCAACTTCAAAATCGCCGGCGAGGTTCAAATCGACGGTCGCGACGCCTGGATTATCGAAGGCACGCCGCGGCCCGGCTATCGTGCCCGCAACAGCCTGGCCAAGCTATTCCTCAAACTTCGCGGGAAGCTCTGGATCGACAAGGCCGACTATCAGTGGGTGAAAACCGAAGCCGAGGTCACGGACACCATCTCCTGGGGCCTGTTCGTCGCGCGTCTGGGCAAGGGCGCGCGGCTGGATATGCAGATGACGCGCGTGAACGACGAAGTCTGGCTACCCAAACGGATCGAGGCCAGGGTCTCCGCCAGGCTGGCGCTGGTGAAGAAATACAACGTCGAATCCGACACCAGCTTTTCCAACTACCGCAAGTTTCAAGTGGAATCGCGCGTGGTCGCCGCCGCTCCCCAGTGACTCGTGGCGCACGCCTGTTCAGCCCGCCGTCAGCACTGCGCGCTCAGCGATCCGCCCCAAATTATCTGGATCGTGCGCCGGTAGATAAATCAGCGGCTCCGCCTGCGCCAGAGCCAAAATCTTCTTGCCGGTCGCAAGAGACACCGCCTCATCCGGACTGACCCCGTCCACTTTGCCCGCGCGCAGCAAGCTCTCGTTGTAACTCGTGTCACCCGCCAGGAACCAGGATGGCGTGCCGCGGACCAGGACCGACACATGCGCCGGCGTGTGCCCGGGCGTTGGAATCGCGACTACGTCCCCGCTGCGAGCCAACCTCATACTCCGCTCGAACGGCCCCACCGGTTCGTCTTCAAACCGGATGAATTCGGGCTTCCACCAACCCGGCCAATTACGCGGCAGATACCCCTGGAGCACTCCAAAGCGGCCGCGGGCGGTCTCATAATCGGCCTGACTTACCCAGATCCTGCTCTTTTCAAAATGCGCGAGACCGCCGGCGTGATCCGAGTGCAGGTGAGTCAGCAGCACTTGCCGCACATCGGCGGGCCGTATACCCAGTCTCTCGAGCTGTGGGCCGATCTCATCCTCCGGTTCGACGCGGAAGTGTACCGCCTTGAAATAAGGGTGCCAGCGCGGGAAGTATCCGGGCGTATGCACGCGGGCCGTCTCCCCCGAGTCCACTACTATGACGCCTTCCTCGTGCTCGATGGCCCACGCGAATATGGGGAGCCACTCGGACCAGTCCCGGTCGAACAGAATATGCGCGGAGCGCGCCATTCCTTTTCCACGAGATTCCATCTGCGCGCGCTTGATCTGCACGGAGCCTGTCCGAATCGGATGGATTACGGGCACGTTCCGATTGTATCCTGGTCTACATGGCCGACGAATGGCATAGGGGCAATTACGTAATCAGCACGGATGCGGCGCGGCTGGATCTCGCCATGATCCATAAATACCTGAGCGGCTCCGCGTACTGGGCAATGGGCCGCCCGCTCGAAATGGTGCGCCGTTCGATCGAGAATTCCCTGCCCTTCGGAGTGTACGAAGATGGCGCGCAAATCGGCTTCGCCAGGGTAGTCACCGATTACGCCACGTTCGCCTGGTTGGCGGATGTATTCGTGCTGCCGGAATTTCGCGGCCGGGGCATTGGCAAGTGGCTGATCGGCGTAATTATGGAACATCCGCGCCTGCCCGGCCTGCGCCGCTGGATACTGGCCACGAAGGATGCGCACGGTCTCTACGCGCAATACGGCTTTACGCCCCTGAGCGCGCCCGAGCGATTCATGGAGCGCTTCGCCGGGTAACGGCCCACCCCACCAAAGCCCCCGTAGCGGCACATACCGGCAGCACCGCGGTATGCCACAGCATCACGTGCAGAGTTTCCAAATTCCTACAGTGAAGCTCCAGCATACCGACACCGGCCAGCCCCGCAAGCGTGCCCAACACCAGTCCGGCGGCAACCGGATTGACCGCAAACCCGCGCCGTAGCAGCAACCAGCTCGCCAGGGCCGCCGGGATCGCATGGAGCAGGCCGGCGGCCAGGCAGACGATCCCCTGGGAGACGAAGCGCTCGGTACGGTAATCCTGGAACAGCACCGCAAAGACGGCCAGCAGCGCCAGGCTGGCCGCAGCCAGCAAGGTTGAAGGCGCTGCACGGCGCCGGCTTCCGGGAATCGCTTCGCCGACAGCCGCCGTGGCCGCCAACCACATCAGGATACCCAGCGTAGGAAAGATCAGGGCACGGTCCAAAGGGCTTTGCGCCTGAATGCCGAAGAATCCGGCACGGGCGGCGCCCGCCAGAGCGACTGCCGCGCAAACCAGAGCCAGCCCGCTTGCCAGCACCCATCGCGGCGGCAGGGGACGGACCGGATCAAGCGAGGAGCCGACTGATTTGGCGACGCGGTCGAGCAGCGCCGGATCCACATTATGGGCAACCTGGCCGGCCTGCTTCAGGATTTTGTCGATCTCTTCATCCCTCACGGAAGCTCTCCCGTACGACCTTCGCTCCGCTCCATGCCGCGCAGGCGTTCCCTTAATTTTTCATAGGCGCGGTGCGCTTTCTGTTTCACGGACCCTATGCTCGACGACGTGGCGCGAGCTACCTCCTCGAGCGACATTCCCGCGACCTTCAGCATCTCGATCACTTCCCGCTGGCTCTCGGGAAGCGACGCCAGGATCCCTTCCAGATCGGGGGGGCCATCGGATCTCGCCGGAGAAGTCGCCGCCGCTTCGTGCTTTTCCTCCAGCTGCTCCTCGCGGGCTAGCGTGCGGCTCGCCTTTCTGTAGTGGTCCACCCGAATGTGCCGCGCAATCGCATAGAACCACGGCAGCACTGGCTCGCCCGCGCGGTATGTGTGCCGCGCCTCGTGAATGCGCAGCCAGGTTTCCTGCAGCAGGTCGTCGGCATCTCCCCGGCTCGCGAATTGGACCACGAAAAACCGATGGAGCTGTGGGCTCAGGCGATGGATCAGGGCCGTGGCCGCGGTGAAATCACCCTGTTGGTAGCGGGCCATCAGCATTTCCAAATCGCTGTTCGGGTGTATTGAGGAGGAAGCTGCGAACCCCGTAAGTACCGATCCTAACAGGGATATACGATGGATACCTCCTGAAAGTTACGGAGCGGCTGTTGCGTGCGGCCGTGACGGTCCGCACATGTCACGCGAACCGCCACCGTAACTTCCTGCCACTCCGCGGCGAAGGAAGATCTGAACACTCGCCGACCGCGAGTCGCGCCAGCTTTGTTCAAAATTGGCGCAAGAAAATTCTTAGGAGGAATTAAATGACGAAGTTCGGTTTTTTGGGAGTAATACTCCCGCTCATGAGCGCGGCTACTGCCACTCTAGCCGCTGCCAGTAACGGTGTTCTGGTGGTTACGGCGTCGAACGCAACTGCGAACCAACTGTTGGTTTACAATTCCAGCGGCACACTGCTGCAAACCGTGCCGACGGGAGGACAGGGCGGCGTTAGCGGCAACGCCGGCGGGATCGAAGCGAGGGGCAACCTGGTCGCTGTCGTAAATTTCGGATCGCTCAACGTGTCCATGTTTGAACTCGGGAGCGACGGCTTCCGGATGACACAGTTGATTCCTACGATTTCAAGCCCGGTCAGCGTCGCGTTCGGCAGTGATCACCTATACATCCTCGGCGCCACTGAGGTTGAATCGCACCGGATCTTCGGATCCAGCGTCAATCCAGTCCCCGATGGAGAGGTATCGCTGGTCGTGGCGGATGGGTCCGCAGCCCAGATCGGCACTCTGCCGGCCCAGGTCATCATCACGGAAAAGAGCAACATGATCGAGACGGTCAACCTGCTGCCGGAGGGCGCCGTGGGTGGCATCGCCACGCCTGTACAGAATATCCCGGCCAACGTCAATACGCCATTAGGATTGATTACACGCGGCGATAACGCCTACGTCACCATCGCGCACGCAAATGAGATCTCGCTGGTCCGCGATGGCGCCATTCTGACCGTCACCAATTCCGGCACGCAGAACGCTCCTTGCTGGTTGGCGCTGGTGGGGCCGTACCTGTTTTCGAGCAATTCGCCGAGCATGAGCATTTCAAAGTATGGGGTCTTCGGGCCAAAGATTGTGCAAGTCTCGGCCGTCGCGGCTACACAGAATGGCGATCCGACCGACATCGCATCGGGCGATGGTTTGGTCGCCGTGATTGCCGGTAGCGGCTCGATAACGTATCTGTCGATCTTCAGCGTTGACCAAGACGGCGACCTTACCCTGCTGCAACCTGCCGCGACTATTAGCGGCGCCGCCAACGGCGTGGCGATTGTTCAGGCCGGCAACTGAAGAGCGCGATGATTTCGATGCGCTACCGCACGTCCAAGTAGCCGAATTTCAACGGCTCCGGCTCACCGTTCGAGAGAGTCACCTGCAGCACACGCTTTCCGGCGAGTGCAGCAGGCAATTGGACGCCAAACTCCGTCAGATCGCCGCTTCGCTGAATCATACGTGGGGGCAAGTCTACGCCATCCACGCGTACGCCGAGACGAAAATCAGTCACGCGAAACACGCCGATATAGAGGCGGTCGTCCGGTCCGCGCGGCCCGCCGATAAGCACCGTCGCTACCCGGCGTAGCTTGCGGAAGCCGTCCGCGCATTCGGCCCAACCCGAGCCTGCATACTCCGCGAACGCGCTGTCGCCCAGGTTGATGAAGCGCGGCGTCTCCGGCTTCCACGATGCTTCGGCCATCCCGTGGTATTGCGCCGTGACGTTGCGCATCTCCGGCCCGTCCAACTGATATACCACCGCGCGCCCGCCCCGCAATGCGCGCAGTGCCAGCGCCTGCGGCAGAATGTATCTCACCACCAGGCCGGCCGGCGCCTGAATGCGCGACTCCGATCCAGGCGCCAGGTACACATGCGGGATCTCCGACGCCCGGAATGGCAAATCCACGATGCCGGACCAGAACAGGTCCGAGTCGACGCCATCGAGCAGAATGATTTTGTCCGGCTGCGCGTCGTGTATTTCGGCGACACTCAAGACCAGATCTTCCACCCGCGCGCCACGGTCATGATGCCAGCGCGCGATGGTCCACGCGGCCGGCAGCGATGTGCCGAGATAGATCGCCACGCACACCACCACGGCGCCCCGCCACACCCATTTCGATCGCCACGCCCGCGCTATCGCCGATGCGCCCACGATCGCAAGGCCTGCCACCGGAACCGTCAGGTAGTAATCCATCCTATGATCGCTCAGCGGCAGGTACGGTCCAGTCACAATGACAAACCAAGCCACGCCGAACGGCGGGACCCATTGCCGCGCGCGCACACTCCACAAGAGCAGCGCCGCCACAGCGCAACTCAACAGCGCCGCCGCCAGCCGCGACGGACCCAGCGCCCACATCCAGTACGTCCCCAGCGTGGAGAATAACTGGCCGCCGAGATGCAATGCATATACGCCATCATGCGGCGGCGGCGCAACCCAAAAGTGGACGAAGACAAAAAGCGCCGAGACCAGAAACATCGGCAGGACCTTCTTCACGTACATTCGCGCAAACAGAAGCGCGTAAACCACTGCGATGGCAGGATACACCACGTTGGTCTCGAGCGCGCCCAGCCCCAGGACGAATGCGGCCCACTGTCCGATGGCATCGCGCGTGGCGCCGCTTTCGATGTAGCGCAGCAAGAACCAGAAGGCCAGCAGGAAGAAGAATCCGCTCAAGATTTGGTTGTAGATCGACGTCCAGCACATGGCGGGAGCCAAGCCGGGGTTGGCGATCCACAGAACCTGCGCCCAGAATCCTGCCGCGCGCGAGCCAGTCAGCCGTGTCGCGATACTGCCCAGCAGCGCGAGGCTGGCCATTTGCGTGGCGAACGCCCAGATGCGGAATGGCAGCGGATCCACGCCAAACAGCGAGGAAAACACCAGGAAATAGGCGTTTTCGCCGAGCGGGCGAATGTTGCCGTGCGCTTTGGGAGCGAACAGCGCCGGCCCTAAGTCGAGAAACGAGTGGACGTCGTGCCGTAGGTTGAGCCAGCCGAAATCGTCCTGGTAAAACCACGTAGTCAGCCCCGCCCAGTAGAGCGCGAGTAACAGCAGCAGGGGCAGGACGCGCCAGCCGTAACGGCGGGCGGCTAACATGCGGCCGCCTTTGGTAGCTCCCGCAACCGGCGGACGGGCGAGAATACCAGCCAAAGCGTCGAGAGCAAGAATCCGCCTGCGCCCACGAACATCGCCGCGCGCAGCCCGATCGCTTCCGCCAGTGCGCCGCCTAACAGCGCTCCTACCGGCAGCACTCCGCGGAACGTCAGGTGCGCAGCCGAGTTCACCCGGCCCAATACATAGTTCGGTGCGATGGCCTGCCGCAAAGTCACTACGTTGATGGCGTAAATCGACCAAGCCATATCGCCCAGTTGCGCCACAGCCAGAATGGCGGCGCACAGCATAACCGGTCCATGGGCCAGCGGCGGCAATAGGGCCGCCATGCCGGCCAGCAACGCCGCACCGATCAGAGTCGGCCCAAATCCGAAGCGCCGCACCAAACGCGCCGCCACCAATGCGCCGAACACTCCGCTGACGCCGCCCACAGCGATGACCGCGCCCAGCAGTGCGGCGCTAAGTCCAAGTTCGCGCACGGCCAGAAGAAAGTACAGGCTGCTTCCAAAACCCAGGAACGTGGCCGCCGTAGCCGACCGCAGTAACAACGTGCGCAGTATCGGTTCGTGCCATGAGGCGCGCAGCCCCTCCACGATCTCCCGGCCAATGTGCGGCGTCGCGCTTGGCGCCGGCCGCGGCTCGGGCTTGCGGATCAGCCACACCGAAAACGCCGAACACACGAACGACAGCGCGTCGAACAGGATCGCCATCGGCGCCGTGATGGCCGCAATCAGAATGCCGGCGATACCCGGACCCGCCACGCCCGCGACCGACTCCGACAAGGCCAGCTTACTGTTCCCATCCAGAATATGCTCGGCACATACCAGCGATGGCATGTAGGCCTGGTAGCTCACGTCGAAGAACACGGTCAACGCCGCGCTGGCTGCCTCCACCAGATACAAATGGACCATCGTTAGCCGGCCGAACGCTGCGGCCAATGGCACCGTTCCCAATACCGCCGCGCGCCCCAGATCGGTCCATATCAGTATGGGGCGGCGTCGCAAGCGGTCTGCCCAGGCGCCGGCGAAAAGGCCGAACAAAAGTATAGCGGCCGCCCCGGCGCCGCTCAACATCCCCATCTGCAGCGGCGAGGCGTTCAGGAGTTTGACAGCCGTCAACGGTAATCCGACCAGGGTAATCCACGACCCGACTTGCGAGACCGCCTGGCCGGCCCACAGTTTCAGGAAATCGGGTTCGCGCCAGAGGCCCCGCAGCGGCATGTCAAGGCTTTTCGAACTTAATGACGGAGTCCGCGCCGAACCGTTTGTATTGGGTGTAGCGGATGGTCATGCGCACGCGCTGCAAGCCGGTGCTGAACGGCAGTGTATCGTCGGCAAAAGTGTACACCGGAAACCGGTGCTTGCCATCCACGAGTTGGCGAACGGTGGTGAATCGCGGAAAAAGATTCTCCGATTCCCGGCTGAGCATCTGCGGCACCGCCTGCCCTTCCAGGCGCACGATGGAGAAGTCAGTCTTGTCCGCCCACAGCATCCCGTCGAACAAGCGCTGCCCTTGCAGGATCTGCCGCGGGCGCACTTGCAGCACCCAGCAATCCACCCCGTCCATGTTCTCGTCGCCGCGAAACTTGGTCTCATAATTCCAAAGCTGATCCTCGGTCATCACGAACGGCTGGATGCCGCGTATATCCCGGAAGTCTTCATCGGTCATCTTGAGGCGCTTCAGGGTCAGCAGCGGCTTGCCGACCATCTGTTCGGTGCGCTCGCGATCGGGAGAAAAGATCACGTCGCGTTCCTCCCGGTACTCGCCCGTCGCCGCGCCATGCGCGTCCAGTTCCGCGAACACCACGGTTTGCCGGTAGGTGTATTGGTTGCGCGCGGCTTGTGTCTCGCTTTCCTGGTGCGCGATGCGGCGCGCCAGGTTCGGCGGCGCTTCCTGCGCACGCGCGCCGGCGGCCACGCACCCCAATGCCAAAGTTATGCCGATAACCCTATGGCACGGCGGTTTCCGGGCGGCTCGGCTGGCCGCCGCGGGCTGGCTGTATGCTCGATCGAAAGGCATTCCTGCGTCGGTTGCGGTTTACGGTTCTGGCCGCGTTCCTCGTTGAATGTCCATTCTATCCGGTCCCCACCTCGCGGAAGCGCGCCAGCGCTTCGAGTGCGGTCCGCGTGGTTCCTGGTGCTTTGGTTCGTCGCTCCGTATGTCGTCTACGCTTCGAACACGGGACAATTCCGCTGGCTGGCGCTGGCGCGACTCGCCATGCCGGTGGCGGCCGTTGTTCTGCACGGATATTTCGATTCGATCTTTACTTCGCCTTTCGGCGGGCTGCATGTCGAGATGTGCAGTTGAATCGATCAACCGACCCGGGATTAGCCGTGCGCTTTTGGTATTCTTCGTTAGCCTTGGCCAAGTAATCTTGGCCGGCCCCGAACTCCCACACGGATTTCGCCGCCACGGACATAAGGGGGGAAGCCGTCGGTAATCAAATGCCCGTCGAATCCGGGGATCTGTGCCGAGTCCCCGCTCAGGAACCGGAATGAATGGACTGTCCGCGCGGTCGCACCGATTAGCATCCCGCTGGTATAATCGGTGCGTTATGACGAGTATCGATATCCGGGCCATTCCGCCGCCGCTTCGCTTTGATGCACACGGCGTCTGCCGGGTAGCCGATACGCGCGTCACACTTCTCACGCTGATCGATGCTTTTCAGGAAGGCGCCACTCCGGAAGAGATCTACCAGGAATACCCTTCCGTAGGTTTGGCCGACGTATACGCCGTGATCGCGTTCTATCTCGGTCACCGCGATGAGATCGACGCGTATCTCGATACCGTGCGCGAGCGGGAAGCCCATGTTATTGAAGAGATCAAGCTTCGTTCTCCGCTGTCCGAAATCCGGCGCCGGCTTCTGGCGCGAAAGACGCAGCCTGCTTGATTTCGTTCCTGGCCGACGAACCTAAAGCGCAAGATCGTCAGCGGCCTGTTGCGCCGGAACCCGTTCGTGGATGTCGTCCGCGTACAGGATGCCGGATTGACCGGAGCTGAAGATCGGACCGTGCTGGAGTGGGCAGCCCGGCACGACCGTGTTCTCTTGACTCACGACGTCCAGACATTGATCGGTTTCGCCTGGGAGTTCGTCCGTCTCGGCAAGCCGATGGCGGGAGTGATTGTCTTGGGCAGAAATGTGCGAGTCTCCCAAGCGGTCGAAGAACTCCTTCTCATCGCGGAGTGCAGCGAGAGCGACGAATGGGCAGGTGTGGTGGCTTACTTGCCCTTATAAAACCCGCTAACGCCTCACCATTCGCCGGATGATCAGTCTGCGCCACTATATTGACGCTCGCGCTGATAGTCACGCTGTGGCGGGCTTGTCTTGGGCGCCGCTACCAGATATAGATGGCCAATCGTCAGCCGGCCGAATACCGCGGCCAATGGGTGGCGAATGTCCATTCTATCCGGTCCCGGCTTTGCCGATAGCTTACCTCGCGGCGCGGGCACGCAACAACCCGGCGATATCTTCGAAACCGTTGGCAACGGCGCCGTCCAGCGCGCTGGCGCCGGCCTTGGTTCGCACGCCGGTATCCGCGCCGCGCGCCAGCAGCAGCTCGACTACTTCGCGTCGGCCCCAGGAAGCTGCGTTATATAGCGATGTCGCGCCCGAGCCGTCGCGTGCGTCGATATCCGCGCCATGATCCAGCAGCAGCGCCACCATATCGCGATTCCCGCCCAGCGCGGCATCGTGCAGCGGCGTAGCTCCGGCGGAGTTCTTCTCATTGACGCGCGCGCCGTGTTCCAGCAGGATGCGGGCGATCTCCCCGTAGCCCTTCAGTGCGGCATCTGCCAGAGCCGTCGAGCCATCCGCGGTGTGCGCGTTGACGTCCGCGCCTTTGCCAGCCAGCAGCTCCACCATGTCGGCTTGGCCTTTCAGCACGGCTTCATCCAGCAGCGTAAATCCGGGATGATCCTTCTTGGCTAGCGTCGCGCCGTGCGCCATCAGCAGATCCACCACCGCCGCGTGCCGATAGCGCGAGGCGTCTTCAAGCGGGGATGCGCCCGAGTTGTCGCGCGCGTTTATGTCCGCGCCGCGCCCGAGTAGCAGCTCCACCACTCCCGGATGCCCTTTTGCCGCCGCTTCGTTGAGCGGTGTTGCACCGGTCTGCGGGTTGCGCGCGTCGATTCCCGCGCCTTTGTCGAGCAGCAGCGCGGCGATCCCGCGATAGCCATTCCAACATGCCTCATCGAGCGCCGCCGCGCCCGATTTGTCGCGCGCGCCGACGTTCGCGCTATGCGCCAAGAGCAGCGCCGCTATGTCTTGGTAACCGCGCGTGGCGGCCAGGTGCAACGCGGTGGCGCCCGAGCCGTCCGCCGCATCGATGGCCGCGCCATGCGCCAGCAGCAGCTCGGCTACTCCCCGGTTATCCTTGATTACGGCGAAGTGCAGCGGCGTGGACCCACCTTCCAAATGGCGGGCATTCACATCGGCCCCGCGCGCGATCAGCAGCGTCACGATTTCCAGGTTGCCTGCCCAGGCCGCGTCGTGCAGAGCGGTTGCGCCCAGCGTGTCGCGGGCGTTCACATCGGCGCCAGCGGACAATAGCGCGCGCACTTGTTCCACATTCCCGGAGGTGACGGCTTCGTGCAGATCGGCCGCCTGCGCCGCGGCGGCGCAAAGTAAAAACAGCCTACCCCACCGGGCATGCATCGCTGAACCCCACGTATTGCACTTCCTCCTCCAACTCCACCGCAAACTGCCGCTGCACACGGGCCTTCAGCTCATCGATGAGCGCGCGCAGGTCTGCGGCGGTGCCCCCGCCGGCATTGTAAATCAGGTTGGCGTGATAGGTGGCCACGTGAATATCGCCTCGCGACATGCCCTTGGCGCCGACCTGTTCCAGGAAATATGCGGCCGGCACCTTGCCTTCGCGAATCACCTTCGCCGGAACCTCGGCGGCCACGGCGGGCGGCAATTCGGCCAGCAGGAAATTCTTAAAGATACTGCCAGCGCACTTCATGGTGAGCGGAAACTTCTCGTTGCGGACCTTCACGATATCGTCCGCCGTCTTGCGCAGTGCGCCGCCATCCGCGGGCGTCATATGCAACTCGGTGGAGAAGACGATCCAGTCTTTGCGGCGCTTGAAGACGCTCTCGCGATAGTGGAATTGGCACTCGCCGTTATCGAACATGCGCACGCGCTGCCCATCGAAGAAGCGCACCGCGCGCACGCATTCGGAGATGGAGTGGCCATACGCGCCGGCATTGCCATATACTGCCGCGCCCACCGAGCCGGGAATGCCTGCCAGAGTCTCCAGCCCTTGCAGCCCATGGCCGATCGAGAAGTCCACCAGGTCTTGCAACACCGCGCCGGCATCGCACTGCACGCGATCGCCCGCGGCCAGCATGCGCCGCGCCACGAAGCGCAGCATAATGCCCCGGTATCCCAAATCGGATACGATCAGGTTGGTGCCCCCGCCCATCACCATGTAGTCCCGGCCGCTCGCGCGCGCTACCGCCAGCGCCTGAATGAAGGATTCCACGCTTTCGGTTTCGGCATAGATATCGGCCGGGCCGCCGATGGCAAATCGAGTATAAGCGGCAAGCCGCGCGTCGCGGGAAACGGTTAAATTGGGTATTTCGGACAGGCGCGCGAGCGTGAGGTCCATCGATTCAATTATAGGAGGCAGCTATGCGACTCGGGTTTCCGGGCTTTCCGCCCGAGGCCGTGGCATTCTACCGCAGCCTGGCGCGCCACAACACGCGCGAATGGTTCCAGCCGCGCAAACATATCTATGACGAGAAGGTGAAGGCGCCCATGGTGCAGTTGGTCACTGAGTTGAACCGGGCCATGATGGATTTCGCACCCGGCTACGTTACCGATGCGCCCAAGGCCATCTATCGCATCTATCGCGACACGCGCTTCAGTCCGGACAAGACGCCATACAAGACTCAGATCGCGGCTTCGTTCGCGCGACGCGGCATGGAGAAGCATGGCGCGGCGGGATATTATTTCGCGGTCTCGCACAAGGGTGTGGACGTCGGTGGCGGCATCTACATGCCCCCGCCAGAGACACTGCTGGCGGTGCGCAGGCACATCGCCGAACGGCACGCGGAGTTCCGCCAATTGGCGGCTTCGAGCGGCATCAAGCGGCTACTGGGCGCGGTGCAGGGCGAACAACTTTCGCGGGTGCCCAAGGGCTTTTGCGCCGAGCACCCCGCGGCCGATCTGTTGCGATTCAAACAATTCCTGCTGTTCACTACGCTGGATGCGGAAATCGTCACCACCCCCAAGCTGTTCGTCGAGTTGGAAAAACGATTTCGGACGATGACGCCTTTTTTAGAGTTTTTGAACGCGCCTTTGGTGGGGAAGCGGCGCCGGGAGAAGGAGGAATGGCTGTGAAGGGCCGCTTTCTGCCGCTCCTCCTCGCTTTGCCGCTGGGCAATGCGTGCGGCTTCGACCGAAAGTCTCTAACCTGAGCGGGTATTCGGTTGCCCGCTCCGATTTGGCCGCAGGCGATGGATCGTTCACGCCGCGAGCCGAATTGTTTTCATCTTGTTTTCAACAATTTGGGACAAACGGCTCCACTATTCTGTAAGCTTCCGCTTTATGGTTAAGGCGAAAGAGAGAGTTTCGGTCCGCCGTTATCCCGCCAGGACAACCAAACATCCAGCCTAGAAAATCCCCGCTCCTTTCTGGAGCATCACCGCATCAACCGCCGGGCTCTCTCTTCTCGCTTACACTCTAGGCCGCCAGTTTCCAAGGCGCACGGTATTCTCTTGTCAGCAACCCCCTCGCCCCTTCCTGCGCCACGGTCAATTCCTTCTCGTCCCAATCCAGGCGCATCCGGCTGCGTAGCGCCACGTTGCCCAGCAGGCACGTGGATGTGGAGCGGAAACACTTTTCGATGTCGCTGGCCGGCCGCTGCCGGGTGCGCACGCATTCCAGGAAGTTGGCCCAGTGGTTTGCGTTGCCGCTCGAAGTGGACTTAACTTCCTTGTGCCGGCCGCCCTTGCCCTCCGCTATCACGCTGTAACCCTGGCGATCCACGTATAGCGTCGCCTCGCTGCCATGGAACAGAATCCCGCCGCCTTTATTGAACATCGACTGCCCATTGGCGTTGCGGTTCTCGTAAGTGGCCACGAAACCGGGATACTCGTAGGTCACTTGCAAAGTATCGGGCGTCTCCCGGTTATCGGTGAACCAGAATTTGCCGCCCATGCTGGCGACGGAGCGCGGCATGGTCTCGTCGAATGCCATCTGCACGATGTCCAACCAATGCACGCCCCAGTCCGTCATCATGCCGCCGGCATAATCCCAGAACCAGCGGAAATATGAGAAATTGTGGGGATCCACGCCGAAACGGTTGCGGTTGAATGGCCGCATGGGCGCCGGGCCCAGCCACATATCCCAGTCAAGGCCGGGCGGCGGATCGCTGTCCGGCGGATTGCCGATGCCTTCCGCGGGTAAATTGCCATAGTTCCAGGTGCGCACAAAGGTGACCTTGCCCAACTCGCCGCGCCGCACGATGTCGCAGGCTTGCTGGAAATGTACCGCCGAACGCTGCATGGTTCCGGCCTGGACGACCCGGTTGTACTTGCGGGCGGCTTCAACCATCGTGCGGCCTTCCGCCACCGCCGCGCACACCGGCTTTTCCACGTACACATCCTTGCCCGCTTTGCATGCCTCCACCGTCATGTAGGCGTGCCAGTGATCCGGCGTCGAGATGTTGACGATATCGATGGACTTGTCCGCCAGGATCTCGCGAAAATCGTGCACCGCGCGCGGACTATGGCCTTTCGCGCCAGCCTTCGCCATGGCATCGTCCAGGTGCGGCTGGTACACGTCGCAGACCGCTGCCACCTGCAGGTTCGGCTGGCCCATGGCGTACTCCAGATTACTCGTGCCCATGCGCCCCATACCGATAAACGCGGCGCTTACGCGATCGTTAGCGCCCCTGATGTTGCCGGTGAAAAGGGACGTGGTCAGCGCCACTCCCGCGGATTTAAGAAATTGCCTGCGGCCCGCGCTCGGATCTTCCATGCGCGGATTCTAGCACCCCGCGCTGCAAGTAGGATCACAAGTGCTGCGCCGCCATGTGAGCCGGCGGCGATTGATTGATGGATACTACCGCTCCGCGGAGCACTGCCTTATGGAATTTTTCACCAAAACCGGACGCCAAAATATTCTTGGATTTTCTTAAGATCAAATACTTGACAAAAAGGTCTGAAAGAGTTATATTGGAGCCATATAGACAGCATCCCTGGCGGCGAGTCCCCTCCCGCCGCCAACCCTCTGAGTGCAAGGCCCCGGATACCCAGCCGGGGCCTTTAATTCTTGGCTGCGCTTATCTTGTAAATTCCAGACCCGTGCGGCCCTACTCGAAACTTGTACGCCTCTGCAACCGTTCCAATGTCCCTCCGGTCCCACAAATCCCGCAGCACGCATTTCTCCGGTAGCTTCAGAGCCGCCCATTCAATACGAATGTCGATCGGCCTACCCTCCCCCACATTGAACACGGCCACGTACTTTTCGCCGGCGCCCGCGCCATCGGCCGTCCACACCACACTGTCTCCGCCTTCCGCGAACGCGCCGCCGTGCGCGCCGTGCTGATCCACCGCCAGCACTTCGTCGTTGCTAATCAGAGAGAGGGTGAAATCGTCGTTGCTGGGCAGGTCCCCGCCGAACATCAGCGGCGCTTGCGCAATGGACCACAGGCTCATCAGCGTACGCTGCTCGTCGCGCGTGAATCGCGTCATGCGGTTTTCACCGCGCTCCGCGCGAATACCGATGCGGCCTAGCGGCAGCATATCCGCGTCGGGCCATGCGCCCGGCCGCCCCACTCCGCCCCAGATCGACATCAGGATGAAATTCAGCCGCAGCGCCTTCCAGTCGTCCCAGAAATCGTCCGAGATGCGCCACATGTTGGCGTTCTCCTGCAGGAATGCTACGTCCTGAATCATGGCCGGACCCGGCGACAGGCTCAAGACGACGGGACGCCCCGTCTTCCCGATAGCCCGGTGCAGCGCGGCGATTTCCTCGCGATGCGCCGGCCGCGCGATGTCGTCGGCCTTGATGTAGTCCACGCCCCAATCGGCGTACAGCTTCAATATCGAATCGTAGTAAGCCTGGGCGCCCGGCCGGCTCAGATCCACGCCGTACATGTCCGTATTCCACGGGCAGATGGAAGCGGCGTCGGCGATATCGCCGGCCCGCACTATGGGCACGCTACCGAAGACCGGCAGATTCGCTTTCACCGCCTGCCTGGGAATGCCGCGCATGATATGGATGCCGAAGCGTAGCCCCAGCCCGTGGATGTAATCGGCCAAAGGCCGGAAGCCGCGCCCGTCAGCGGACGATGGAAACCGGTTCACCGCCGGAATCAGCCGCCCGTATGGGTCCATTGAAAGCTGGGCGCCGGGGCGGTAACCGTGCGCCTGCGCGTTCGGTTCGGACCACTGAATGTCGACGACCACGTATTGCCAGCCATGTTGCTTCAGATGCCGGGCCATGTAATCGGCGTTGGCCTTCACTTCGGCTTCGGTCACCGTGGTGCCATAGCAGTCCCAACTATTCCAGCCCATCGGCGGAGTGGCGGCCACGGTCTCGGTAGCCGCCCAGGCGGACGCCATCGATGCCGCAAGCCAGGCAAACAGTACGGTGAAAGATCTCATCCAGCCTCCTCGCGTCAACGTTAACATTGTGGACAGCCTGTTAGGATTGAGAGCGGGACAATATGAAAGTGTTCATCTCATATGGCGCCGCGGCCGATCAGGTCACGGCCCTTCGGCTCCAGGCACTGGGAGCCGTAAATGGCCTCGCCGTATACGTGCCCCCGGCATACACGCGTCAAGGTCTCGCAACTCTTCTAGATCCGGAAGCTGCCCAAAGGCTGGGTGACGCCGAAGTGGTTTTGGGCGTGGTCGGCGCGGGACTAACCGAGGCTTGCCGCAAGGAACTCGACACCGGGATTCATCTTCGCAAACACATGATCGTGATGTCGTATCCAGCGTTCGCACCGCAGCTCCAGCCGGTCTTTGGACCCAACCTTGTCATAATCGACCCAGCCCACGCTGACAGCGCGGAAATCGGCATCGTGGGGTACCTCAAGACCATCGATGGCCAGCAGAATGCAAAGACGGCCCTTTTGGCCCTGGGTACGCTCGCGCTGGGCCTGCTCATTTTGGCGCCCTCCGACTGAGCTCGATTCAAATGCGGCCGCGCCGCTGTACGATTGACAGTTCGTGTGTCATTGCGATCGACCACCTGGACCTCGTGCCCAAGCTGAGCCTCCTGTTTTCAGTCGTGCTCGTTCCAAGGTCCAGGAGTAGGAAGTTGTGCAGGCGTCCCAGTTCGGAGCATCGGTGATCGTTGACGATGCATGGGGCCGGGAAATAGCCGCGCGCGACGACCTGGAGTCCCACGGCACTTTCTGAGTGCTTGAACGGTTTCTCGAACTTGATTTGCTTTCCCCAAGCACCCTTCGCGATTCCTTTATATTGCTACGGCGAGTTCATCCTCAGGCGCCCACGTATCGTGAGTATAAACTCCGCGCCAAACCAACATCGGTCGTGCC
>JBEKTJ010000142.1:0-17487 GCA_049516155.1 Bryobacteraceae bacterium | reverse complement strand
GCTTCGGGCCTGGAAGACACCTTCGTCATGGAATCCGGCGACGTGCTGGAAATCGACCATCACGGTGCGCGCCGCGCCGGCAAGGTGACCGTCGGTCGGGTGTGCATCGATTCCGGGTCGATAGACGATGTTGTGGAAGAGATGGTCATCCGCGACCGGAAACATCTCTCCGAAGACGGCATCGTGCTGCCCATCATCGCGATTAATCGGCAGACTGGCCGTATGGAAAGCCTGCCCGAGATCGTCAGCCGCGGCTTCGCATTGGCCGAGGACGGATCGGATTTTATGCAGGCCGCGCGCCAGGTGGTGGCGAAGACGCTGGAAGCATCGAATCGGGAGGAGAAGACGGACTGGGGAGTAATTAAGGAGAAGATCCGCGCGGATTTGAAACGGTACATCGTTAAGGAGACCTCGCGGCGCCCGCTGATTATGCCAGTCATTTTGGAAGTCTAAGACCCTCGCCGCCGGAACCAGCTAAGATATTCGCATGGATCTCGACGGCCCCACCCAACTTCTTCATGAGTTTGGGCGTTTGGAGCAACTGCCGCGGGTCGAGCGGACCATCCTGGAGATTGCAGGCTTCCCTCATTACGAAAGAGCTGCGAGTGACATCCTGGCGTTCTTCCTAGATCCCAAGAACGGACACGGGCTTGAGCGAGGCGTCTTTCAATCCCTCCTCCTAGCAGCAGGAATCTCCAACACTGCGGGTTTTGACTTTGAAGATATCACCGTTGAACGCGAGGCACCCACGGGAGCAGCATCGACACGGTCGTTAACTTGTCGGGGTTTCAACCCGTGACCTACGAAGCGTTTTTCGATCGCCTTATGCCCAATGTGGCGCCTCAGCTTCCAGGCGCGAATCCCCGGTACGTCAATTATTTAATGGATTTCGTGCGCACGATTCAAAATCTAGGGAGGCCTGAAGTGTCGACTGCCATCCGTGAGTTCGTGCGAGACGACAGCGAGAGGCTGCTTGCCTTGCAAAAGCATTTGAAGTCACTTCGGGAGGCGATGGATCGGAAGCTTGGAGAGGTTTCTGACCGAGTGAACGTGAGCGAGCAGCCGCCTTGGCAAATGGTAACCGGTCCGAGGCTTTATAACGATGAGTGGCCAGGAAGCTTTACGCGCATTCGCCACTGACTAGTTGACGCTCCCGGCCATAGCAATCCTGCCGTTAATCTTCGGTTGGCGCCAAAGGGTTGGCAGGTAGTAGCCTTCCGTCTTGACGAATCGGGCATCGAACATCTTCTGGCAGCGAGAGGCATCGAATCAGAGCCTTTTCAACCAACGTTGTTCCCCAGGAGGCGACTCGGCGGCGAGCTTGATTACGATGCCGATCCCAGCGACGTCGCAACTAGAGTCCAGTTGGTCATCGACGCGCTGCGGCAACCCTCAAACGCACTAGCATAGCCTCAACCTGCCCCGGTCGCCCCCGTGATCGAGGAGAGTGACAGCCCAGCGGGTCGAGAGAGCTTTGACCTTGCTCGGCTTCGGTTTGCGGCGCGAAGTCGCGAATTTCATCGAAGTTTTTGCGGGCAAGAGCCGCAAGATAGTCGAATAGCGCAGAGCGCAGAGCGGCCTGCACTTCGAACGACGGCGGCAGTAGAATGAAGGTTGGCCGACTGGCATCGTTTCAACGCCGCGGGACTTCGAATACGATTTTGAGCGCGACAAGCTTTTTGAGCACCGGGTGACCTTCGGAAGCCAGATAACGTGGTTCGAATTATTACAGGTTGGCCCCTATGAATGCACCGAAGAAAAGTAAGGCAACAGCGGCGGACCAGGAAGCGAAGGACCGGCTCGTGGTCTCGCAGGCCGGCGACGGATCGGCTTGGGATCCCGCGATCCGCGTAAAGCGGTCAAAGCGGGCCGCGCTATCGCTTCCCGGTGAACTGGCGGCGCGCGCTGCATTTCTGGCCAGGCTGCATCGCGACGCCGGTATTAACCACTGGGTTGAACGGGTCGTCCGGGAGAGAGTCGAGATCGAGGAATTCGCCTTCAAGGAAACGAAGAAAAAGCTCGCATCGTAACGGCGTACCGCGCGATCGTCCGCATCGCGCCGGCAGTTCACCAAGCATGCGCGCCTGGCCGAGCATCTGCGCGCTTCAGGTCTGGAGGACACCTTCGACTATCACGGTGCGCGCCGCGCCGACAAGGTGACCGTGGGTCGGGTAGTGGGTCGGCTCGAAATCCGGTCACGCCTTTCAGCGGGGAAACTCCGGCACAAGGAGACCATTCATCAGAGATAATCTTTGCTTATGGAGAGATCCGGCACTGGACCGAGATTGATCATCGTGTGCGGGTTGCCGGGTTCGGGCAAGACCACGCTTGCAAGGGCGCTTGAAACCAAGCTCCGCGCGATTCGTTTTTCTCCGGACGAGTGGATGGAGGCTCTTTCACTAAACGTCTACGATGAAGATAGGCGCGGGAAGATCGAGGCGCTGCAATGGAAGTTTGGTCAGGCGCTCCTCGCGCTCGGGCTCACGGTAATCGTCGAATGGGGCACTTGGGGAAGGTCGGAGCGGGATACCTTGCGGCTCGGAGCCCGAGCCCTTGGCGCTGCCGTTGAGTTGCATTATCTCTCTGCGCCCGCGGATGTCCTCTTCGAGAGGCTTCAATACCGGGCCACTGAGAATCCACCCATAGAACGAGCTGCATTATCCCGATGGTTCGAGATGTTCGAAGCACCTACACCCGACGAGCTGGCACTCTTCGACACACCCCTGGTTTCAGAACCTGTCGATTGATCGGGCCATGCCCGGCAGGCAACGACTAACTATTGTGGACTTGTTCCACCCGGCCGCGTAATGTTACTCCCATAACAGGGGAATATTATATGGCCAGTTGGCATAGCTTGTTTGCCGTCGCGGCGTTACTGCCCGGTGCGGCAGCCGCCGCCGATCCAGCGATGTTGGAGCTGATCATGCCCGACGCGCGCGTAGTGTTGGAAATCAACCTGGAGCACATCTCTTCCTCGCCCATCGGCCAAGCCCTGTCTCCCCAGATGAAGGCCCAATTGTCGAGCCTGCGGCCCTCCTGGCAGGATCCCATGCCCGGCCTCGGCACCCTGGATTGGACCCGCTTCGCGCGCGAAGTGATATTCGCCAGCGGTCCACCGGCCGGGTCCGGCAAGCCTTCCCCCTCCCTGGTGATCGTGCGCGGCTTGTTGGATCCCGCCTTGATCGAATCAGTGAACGCCTTCAGCGGCGCGAAGAGCAGCTACATGGGCGTGCCCTTGCTCTCCTCCGCCAGCGGTTATTCGGTGGTGGCCTTTCTGAATGGCTCCATCGCGGTGATCGGGCAGCCGGCCGATGTGAAGGCCGCCATCCGGCGCCGCGGGCAGAACAGCGCGCAATCGCCCGTCTTGGCCGAAGGCCTGGCGCGCTACGAGGGACAGTGCGACATTTGGATGGTTTCGGCCGGTGCGCTGGCCGAGCCAGCCAAGTCTCCGATAGGCGCCTCACTGAAGTGGCTTGATCGCCTCGATTCGTTTACCGGCGGCCTGCGTTTCAGCCCGGATTTGGATCTTTCCGTCGAGATGGCCATGCGCAACGAGAAGGATGTCGCGGACATGGCCGATGGATTACGCTGGTTCGCGGGTGTGGTTCAGGCGCAGGAGACCAGCGCGCTCAGCCTGGAAGACATGCAGTTCAAGGTGGACGGAAATCGCCTTTCGCTCTCCTTACAGGTGCCCGAACAGCAGATCCGCGCGGCGCTGCAGCAACGCCAGACCGGCCAGGCCGCACGGGCGCCGCGCTCAGCGGCTGTGCGGCCCCCGGATATCGGCAGCGGCCTGCCCGAGCCGCCCTCCGGCACTATCCGGGTGCAATCCTCGCCTGCCGATATGGGCACCGTGTTGGTTCCGGTCGGCAAGGCGCAGTAACCGGCTACCCGGCAGCGGCGGTTCCGCCTGCCGCCTCCGCGAGGTCTTGCAGGCCTTCGTCATCCCGAGCGGCTCCATGGAAGCGTCGTTGCTGGTGAGTGGATCACGTGCTAGTGGATCAGCTTTTTAGGCGCGCGATCGGCCTGCCAAGACTTGAATAGTGGGAATATCGGGATCGATAACCTGGTGGACGTCGCCGCTCACTTCTTTACGAAAACACGCTGGTCGCGGCGCGATATAATGGCGGCGCATATGAAGACGACCCTCGTTTGTCTCACTGCCCTCATGCTCGCGCCAGCCGCCGCGCCGGGCGCCACACTTGGACTGATTCCCCAGCCTGTTTCGATCGAGACGCAGCCGGGCGTGTTCCGGCTGCATGCGGGCGTCGCCATTGTGGCGCCTCCCGGCGCTCCCGAGGCGCGCCATGCTGCCGATTATCTCGCCCGCGCGATCGCGGGGCCCACCAGTTGGCAGTTGAAGGTTTCCGAAGCGGCCTATCCTTTGCTGCGCCGCAACGCCATTGCGCTGGGTATCAACGGACAGTCGCATGCCGAAGGATACGAACTGGTGGTCACGACGCGCGGCATACGCATCCAAGCGTCAACGCCGGCGGGCTTATTTTACGGCGTCCAGACGCTGCTGCAACTGCTGCCGCCGGAAATCGAAAGCGCCACGCGCCGCGATGCATCCTGGACCGTGCCCTGCGTGCATATCGTGGATTACCCGCGTTACGCCTGGCGCGGACTGATGCTGGATGTCAGCCGCCACTTCTTCAGTAAGGAGTTCGTCGAGCAGTACATCGATCGAATGGCGCGTTATAAGATGAACGTCTTCCACTGGCACTTGACGGACGACAACGGCTGGCGCATCGAGATCAAAGGTCTCCCGCAACTGACTCAGGTGGGCGCCTGGCGCGTTCCGCGCCTGTCAAAATGGGGCGCTCGCGAAGCGCCGCGCGAAGGCGAGGCGGCCACCGACGGCGGGTTCTATACACAGGACGACATCCGCGAGGTGGTGGCATACGCCCGGCAGCGTTTCGTTACCGTGGTGCCCGAGATCGAGATGCCCGGCCACTCACTGGCGGCCCTGGCTGCATATCCCGAGCTATCGTGCACGGGCGGTCCGTTTCAAGTGAACCCCGGCTCGAATTTCTACGAGAAAGTAGATAACGCCTTCTGCCCCGGCAATGAGAAGACCTTCGAATTCATCGATAAGGTATTCAGCGAAGTGGCGCCGCTGTTCCCATCCGAATACGTGCACATCGGCGGCGACGAATGTTTCAAGGGCTTTTGGAAGGCTTGCGCGAAGTGCCAGCGGCGCATGGCTGATGAGCATCTGGCGAACGTCGATGAATTGCAAAGCTACCTGGTGCGGCGCGCTGAAAAGATCCTGGCATCCAAGGGCAAGAAGCTGATCGGGTGGGACGAGATTCTGGAAGGCGGCTTGGCGCCTAACGCGGCGGTGATGTCCTGGCGCGGCATGGATGGCGGCATAGCCGCGGCGAAAATGAACCGGCAGGTGGTCATGACGCCCACCAATTTCGTTTACCTGGATTACTATCAGGGCGACCCGTCGCTGGAACCGAGCACTTTCGGCCGGCTGCTGCTGAGCACCAGCTACCGTTTCGAACCGACGCCGGACGGAGTCGATCCCAAGTTCATTCTGGGCGGGCAGGGCAACCTATGGACCGAGTCCGTGCCCACTCCCAGGCATGCCGAATACATGACTTGGCCGCGGGCTTTCGCGCTGGCTGAAGTGTTTTGGTCGCCCAAGGCCAGCCGGGATTGGGACGATTTTGCGCAGCGCGTGGAGATGCAATTTCAAAGGCTGGATGCGGCACAGGTGAACTACGCGCGGACGATGTACGACGTGGCCCTGACGCAGGTTCTCGATGCGGCGGGCAGGGCGGCCGTGCGCATGTCTACCGAGTTGGGCGGTTCCGACATCTACTATACGTTCGATGGGACAAATCCGGACCGATTTACGGCGAAATATGCTGGCGAGCCGGTGGCGATCCCCGGGGACGCTTCGGTGGTGAAAGCCATTGCCTGGCGCGGCGGACAGCCGTCTGGGCGTGTACTGACTCTGATCGTGAAGAGGTGACCCATCCCGAAGAAGACGAACTACATCGCGCTGCTATTGCTGTGGTGTACGCCGCTTGTGGCGGCGGATCGAATCGCCGTGATCGCACATCGCGGCGAGCACCGCGCGCATCCCGAAAACACGCTGCCCGCTTTTCAAGCCGCCATCGATGCCGGGGCCGACTTCTTCGAGTTGGACGTGCGCACCACTTCCGACGGCCGCCTGGTGCTGATGCACGATCGCACGGTGGACCGCACCACGAACGGCGCCGGGGCGGTCCGCGAAATGACCTTCGAGCAGATTCGCGCGCTGGACGCCGGCGCGAAGTTCAGCCCGCGGTTCGCCGGCACGCAGGTCCCATCGTTTGAGGAGGCGCTGGCCCTGGCGCACGGCAAGATCGGCGTCTACGTGGATTCGAAAGACATAGCGCCCGCCGATCTGGCCGCCGCGCTGGCTAAAGCGGACATGCTACAGCGGGTTGTGATTTATGGCGGCGCCGGATTGCTGAATCAGGTACAGGCGCTGAACTCTTCTCTGAAGGTCATGCCGGAAGCCGGAAGCGCCGGCAATCTGGAGAAGCTACTGGCGGATTTGAAACTGCAAGTGGCGGCGTTCGACGCCGGCGATTTCAAGGACGATGCCATCGCGGCGGCGAAACGCGCGCACGTGGATATCTATGTCGACCGACTGGGGTCCGCCGACAATCCAGCCGCCTGGCAGGATGCCATAGATCGCGGCGCGACCGGCATTCAGACGGACCGGCCAGCCGAGTTGGTCGAGTACCTGCAGTCCCATAAGCTGCGCGGGCGGGACTGACTACGGCTTCACAGGTTTCTTTTCGTCGGGCTTTCCAGCAAGTTGGAACATGAACTTTCCGGTCGAATGGGAAACGCTTTATTCGTTGCGGAGAGCTTCGGCGGGTGGGACGGCGATGGCGTGGCGAGCGGGCAACAGGCAGGCGAGAAGTGCGCTAAGAGCGAGGAGCGCGGCCGCTGCGAACAAACTGCCTGCGGCAAAAGCATTTTGCATCCAGTGGGCGAGAACGGCGCCAAGAAAGCTATCCAATGTAAGACCGATGACAATGCCCGCAGCCGCGCTGACCAGCGCGATGCGCGCAGCCACCCACAGGACGTGAGCGCGCGGCGCGCCGAGCGCCAGGCGGACGCCGAACTCCGTGGTGCGCTGCGCGACGCTGTAAGCCACTACGCTGAAGATGCCGACCACCGCCAGCGTGAGCCCCATGGCGGAGAAGACGCCAAACAATATGGAGAAGAGCCGCTGGCGGCGGTATTGTTCGTCGCGCTCGATAGCCTCGTTGAGGGCGAAGGTGCCGTTGAAGGAGCCGCTGGAGATCTGCTGGCCGGATGCGACGGATGCGATAGCGGCGCGGAGGGAGTGCAGGTAGGCGAGCGGATCGCCCTGGGTGCGCACGAAGAACTGAACGTAGGGCGGCATTACCGTGGTGTATGGAACGTAGATGGCGGGGAGGACCGGGCGATCGACTCCGTCGTTGCGCGCATCGCCGACCACGCCGATAATCTGACGCCAGGCGTTGCTTTGCGCCGAGGCGGCCTCGTAGCGGCCGTGAACTATGAGATCCGGGATGCGCAGCCGCCGGTCCAGGGCATTGGACGATGAGAGATAGCGCGCCGCAAAAGCCTGATTGACGACCGCGATGAAGTCTCCGCGGGCGTTTTCCTCTGCATTCCAGACGCGGCCCTGAACGAGATGGATGCGGAGTGCGGCGAAGTATCGCTGGCCGACCAGCATCACCCGGGCTTCCGGCTGCACGCGAACGCCGGTTCCGTCGATGGTGAAGGAGATCTTAGCACCTGGATAGGGCGGCGTGGCATCGGCGGCGACAGCGACCGTGGAGACACCGTGGACGGATGCGACCTTCTCCCGGAGCTGCTCGATGTAAGCGGCACGCGCGGCGCGCGGCTGAATGCGGGGCCACTCGTTCGCATCGTGGACGTGCAGCATGATGCCGACCTTCAAGACATTTGCGGGATCGTAGCCCAGCGGCATCTGCATAAGGCCAAGAAATCCATGGATAGCGGCGCCCGCGGTGGCCATGAGAAGAAGTGTGAGGGCGACTTGCGCGGCGATGAGAACGCTCCAGCGATGCGTTGCGGGAGCCGCGGCAACGCCCCTGCCGGGAAGCATACGCGCGGTATCGTGGCGCGAGAGACGCAATGCGGGAACCAGACCGAAGAGGACGCCGCAGAGGAGCGCGAGCGCGACTGAGAACGCGAGGATGGGGGCGTTGATGCGGATGACGGATTCGGCGGGAAAGGAATCCGGAGAAAGCAACAAGGGAAGCCTTGCAAGCCAGTATGACGCGGCAACGCCAAGGGCGGCGCCGGCGGAGGAGATGACGATAGCTTCGACGAGCAACTGGCGAACGATGCGCCAGCGACTGGCGCCGATCGCACTGCGAATGGCGAGCTCATGCCCGCGGGTGCGGCCTCGGGCCAGTAGAAGGATGGAACAGTTGGCGCAGCCAATGATCAGCAGAAGGACAACGCCCGCGAGAAGAAGCATCAAGGTGCGGCCGGCGCCCAGCTCAAAAGGCTCGACGATGGGCTGGAGCGCGAGATGCCACCGAACGGGAAAGCGCTCCGGATGCTCTTTCGCAAACTGGCGCACGATGGGCTCGATCGCCGCGTTGGCGGCGGCAAGCGTGACGTGGGGCCGGAGCTTGATCCACGGTGCGTAGGCCAGGTAGGGAACGTTGGCAAGATCCCGCATAAGGCTGCCCGGCAGGTAGACATCGCCGACATCGGTAGTGTCATTGAATGCGAAGCTGCGCGGCAGCACCCCGACGATGGTGTAGGGGGCGCGATTGATTTCCAGCGTTTGCCCGACGATGTGGCGATCGCCGCCGAAGTGGCGCTGCCAAAACCGGTAGTTCAGGACGGCTACGAAATGACCGCCGTTCTCCGCATCGGACGGCTCGAGGTTGCGGCCGAGAAGCGGTCGCACACCAAAGAAAGTGACGGCATTCTCTGTAAGGTAGATGCCAGAGATATCTTCGGGCAGTCCGCTGCCGGTGATCTCCATGTGCGCGTTGTTGAAGCCGAGCACCGACTCAACCGGGGCCGCACGACTCAGGTTGTCAAACTGTGCCTGGTTGAGGATAAACCAGCTCCACCCGTCATGTTGCCGGTCGATCATGACGGGGTTCACGATGCGGTCGGCGCCGGCGTAGGGAAACGGGTGCAGCAGGACGGCATAGATCAACGAGAACATCGCCGTGGTGGCGCCGATGCCGAGCGCGAGGGAGAGCACTGCGATGGCGGCGAAGCCAGGGTTGTGGCGCAGGGCGCGAAAGCCGTGGCGGATGTCTCCCCCCAACTCATCGAAGAGGCGGAGGCCGGTGGCGTCGCGGTAAGTTTCGTTTTGCGCGGAGGGCCGGCCGAGGTCGACGCGGGCTTTGCGGCGCGCTTCTTCTTCGGGGATCCCCTGGCGGATTAAGTCTTCCTGGTAGGCTTCCAGGGTAGAACGAAACTCTTCTTCGACGTCGCTGTGGGTGCGTGGCGCGCCGGCTTGACAGATAGACTGCCGGAGCTTCCGAATCGGGCCGGCGAGCCTCATATTTCGTCCGCCTTCTTGTCGAGAATGCCTGCGACGACAGCGGCCATGTCGATCCATCTGGCGGTCTCGGCCTTGAGCTGACGCCTACCGGCGGCGGTGATCGAGTAAAAACGGGCGCGGCGATTGTTCTCCGACTCACCCCACTCGCCTTTGATCCAACCCCGGCGCTCAAGACGATAGATGGCGGTGTAGAAGGAACCCTGCAGGATTTCGAGCCGCTCTCCGGAGATCTGTTGGATCCGCAGCAGGATGCCATAGCCGTGCAGCGGACCGAGCGAGATCGCCTTGAGGATCAGCATCTCGAGCGTGCCCTGCGGGAGCTCAACCGGTTTCGTCACAGGCCCACTCCTATCTAGGAAAGGAGTATACGCTCTCTCTCCTTTTCCTGTCAAGCCTCGACCGCGGCGAAGGGGCGTAAAGCGTTTTTAGCTACCCGTACGAATTATGCGAGCGCACTTTGGGACCGACTACGGCTTCTCGGGTTTCTTTTCGTCGGGCTTCTTATCGTCGGCTTTCTTGTCGTCGCTCTTCTTGTCCGGCATGAGCGCCTTGATTTCAGCCGGCAGATCGAAGCGGCTCGGCGGGATTTCCGCATTGCGCTTGATGTTTGCGATCTTGATCAGAATCTCGATGTTGGGAAGTTTTTGCGCGATGGTGTGCGGCACCAGGATGCCACTTTCATCCCGATAGTCGCTGATTTCCTGTTCGGCGGTCACGGCGCCTTGTGGCGTGTTTACGGGCAGGACCACCTTCACCAGCAAATTGGAGCCCTTATCGTAATAGCGGGTCTCGGCGTCGCCTTCGTTGGGCGTGAGGACCACTTTATAGCAGGCTTTGCCGCCCACGTCCTCGGTTCCGGCAAGTTCGGCTTTCTTGTAGAAGTCGCGCCAGCGGATCTCCGTGTGCATGGCATCGGTGCGCAGTGCGGTGGCGCGCTCATCGCCTTCCTTGATGCGCGGGCCTTCGCCCGGATTGATGGACCAAGCCACTGTGCCGTTGGATCCCTGCTCGGCCTTGCCTACGCCGGAGAACTCGATGACGGTGTAGCTCTTGTCCGGCGCGGCCCGGTAACTGGTAAGCGTCCCGCTGAGGCCCATGCTGGTGATCTCCAACGTTCCGGTGGCTATTTCGGTTTGGATCTTTTCGTAGGCGGCGCGGCCGCCGGTGACTTCCACGAACTTGTCCAGAATGGCCTCTGGTTTGATGTCGTCGGCGGCGAAGCCGGACGTGGCCAGCAGCAGGAGGGCCGGGGTTGCAATGCGGAAACGGGAGAGCATGGCGATGGTTCCTTTCGACCTACTGTACCACCCGCAGGTAGACGCCGCCTTTTGATTCAGGTATTTGGGCTTTGATCGTCCAAAATATCTTTCCCTTCCGGTCAATAATCGGGGTGGCCCTCCGTCTAACAATCTAACGGAGCCAAGCCATGCCAAGCTTACGCCAAGACCTGACCTACGCACTCCGCCGGCTCTCGAAATCGCCGGGCTTCGCCGCCGCGGCGATCGTCTCGATCGGCCTGGGAATCGCCGCCAATTCGACTATCTTTTCCATGGTCAGCCGCTTCGTGCTGCGTCCCGCACCGGTGGGCCATCCCAGCACCCTGATGGCGCTGTACACCACCGACCACGGCGAATGCTGCAACGCCTTCTCCTGGCCGCTATTCGCCGACCTGCGCGCGCAGACCAAGGCGTTCTCGGGTGTCACGGGCTATTACGAATTGCTGCCCGCATCCATCGGCGGGCAAGGCGAGCCGGAACGCATATGGGGCCAAGCCACTACCGCCAATTTCTTCGATGTGGCGCAACTGGGTATGACGCTGGGCCGCGGCTTCACCGGCGCCGAGGAACATCTGCCCGTGATTGTCATTGGCCATGCTATTTGGCAGCGGCGCTTCGGGGCGGATCCGGCCATCGCAGGCAAGGCCATCACGCTATCGGGACGGCCTTTCACCGTAGTGGGTGTGGCGCCGCCCGGCTTCCGCGGCTTCGACCTGATCCTGGACTGCCAATTCTGGGTACCGCTCGGGAACCTGGCCCAATTGCTGCCCAACACCGGCAACTACCAATCGCGCGCCTACCACTGGATCACCGCGGCTGGGCGCCTGCGGACTGGCGTCACGCCTTCGCAAGCCGCTGCGGAACTCGCGGTAATCGCCAGGCATCTGGGCCAGACCTACCCGGCAACCGAGAAGAACGGCGGCTTCCGTTTTGAGCCGGCCGGCTCGCTGTCCCCGCGCGACCGCGGCGGGGTGACGATGTTCCTGGCCGCCCTGACGGTGGTGGTGCTGCTGGTGCTGGCAATCGCTTGCGCCAACGTCGCCAATCTGATGCTGGCGCAGGCTTCCTGCCGACAGCGGGAGATGGCTGTTCGCCTGGCCTTAGGCGCCACGCGCGGCCACCTGATGCGCCAAACGCTCACCGAAAGCGTGCTGTTGGCGCTGACGGGCGGACTGCTGGGCTTGATTCTCTCGCTATGGGCCACGCAGGCTCTATCGGCGTTCCGCTTCCCCGCGCCGGTCCCGCTGGATCTTAATGTCGTCGTGGATTGGAGGGTCCTGCTATACACGCTCGCTCTCAGCATGGGTACGGGTTTGCTGTTCGGGCTGGCCCCGGCATGGGCTGCCGCACGTCCGATCCTGGCAAGCGCGCTGAAGGGGGAGGATCTGCTGGCGCGTCCTGGGCGCCGCTGGACCTTGCGTAACGTGCTGGTTGTCGGGCAGATCGCCATGTCGCTGGTGCTGCTGTGCGCCACGGGACTGTTCTTGCGCAGCCTGCAAAGCGCATCCGCAATGGAGATCGGGTTCCGGTCGCGCGGTGTGCTGGCCATGTCCGTCGATCCGCGGGTGCATGGGTACACCGCGGCACGCACCACACAATTTCTGGGCGAATTGCGCCGTCGCGTGGCCGCTCTACCGGGCGTGGCTTCGGCCGCATGCACCGACGTGACGCCGCTTTCGCTGGGTGGCCGCCGCGACGAGTTTCATGTGGAGGGCCAGCCGAATGCCGGTGGCCCGGACCCCGGCGTGGACTTATATATGGTCACGCCCGGATACTTCGAGACGTTGGGTATCCCGCGCGTTGCCGGGCGCGATTTCGCCGAAGAAACAGCCGCGGGGCCGAGAGTGGCGGTGGTGAACGAGGCTTTCGTGGCACGGTTATTCAAGAATGAAAGCGCCATTGGCCGGCGGGTCGTTGGCGGCGGCGCGACTTACGAGATCGTGGGTGTGGTGAAGAATATCAAGTCGCGCACGTTGGGGGAGGAACTGCACCCGGTTCTGTTCCGTTCCCTCGCGCAGAGCGTGGGCGACGATCCATCCTTCCTGGGCTATTCCGTGCTGGTACGCTCGGCGTCTGGCCCGGCGGCGCTCGCGGGAGCCGTGTGGCGGGAGATCCATGCGCTCGACCCGGCGCTGGCCATCTTCAACACCGAAACCATGGAAGAGCATCTGCGCAACGCGCTGTTCCTGCCGCGCCTGGCGGGCACGTTGTTCGGCGTCTTCGGAGTCACCGGCCTGCTGCTGGCGGCGGTGGGATTGTACGGCGTGATGAGTTACGCGGTGGGCCGGCGCACGCGCGAGATCGGCATTCGGCTGGCGCTGGGCGCGCAGGCCCGGGAGGTGCGCCGCCTTATCGTGCGGCAGGGAATGGCGCTTACGCTGATCGCCGTGGCGCTGGGTTTGGCCGCGGCGCTGGCGGTGGCTAAGTTCGCCGCCAGTTTCCTATACGGAGTTCGCCCGCATGACCTAGTGACATTCACAGGAGTGCCGGTTTTTCTGGCGGCTATCGCGTTCCTGGCTTGCTGGATCCCTTCGCGGCGCGCTGCGAAAGTGGATCCTATGACGGCGCTGCGGCACGACTAAGAAAGACAGGCCAGGAGGCCCGTCCTACGCAGGCAGATAGCTCTTGAGCGCCGGAAACACGGTCTGCACAAAGGACACGCCGATCCGCGTGGCGGCCTGCGGGTCTTTGTTCGACACCGGAACGGTAACTCGCACCAATGCCGTGTCGCTGCGATGATAGCGGATGGAATCCATCACCAGCCAGAACTTCGCCGAGAATTCGCTGGCGATGACGCGCCGCTGGCTCTGATACCAGTAGAGCACCACGCTCTTTTCGTCTCCGTGCGAGACGACGTAGCGATTGATCCGGATGGGCTCCGGCTGGCCCGCCACGGAAACGTCGAGCAAGCCGGTCGCTTCCGGCTCCCAACCCGACCCTGGCAGACAGTTCTTAGGCGAGTGCGGCGACTGGCCGGTGCGCTGCGTCTTGAAATAGGCGACGAAGAGACCGGCGGCCGCGCGCTCGCCGGGATCGGCGTACAGCCTGTTGAGCAGGTCGTCGGCCTTAAGCTGATCCTTGATTTCCTGCTCCACAGGATAGTTTTGCATCTCGCGCCAGCTTCCCAACTGCGCGGGAAAAAGATCCAGCGGTTGTCCGGCGGGGACCTTCTCGCCGCGCAATGCGGCATAGAACAAGGCCGACTGCACCACCAAGGCGAGCGTCAGAATCCCCGCGTATTTGTTGCGTATCCAACTCATGCGCCCGTCCTTCGGCCACGCAGCAGCCGGTACCCTGTGTTCAGTAGCTGGTGCAGCACCACCAGAATGGCCAGCGCCACCATGAAGATCACCCATCCGGAGACGGTGTGGAAGAAGCCTTCCGCCAACTCGGGCTTGTACTCGGTTAAAACGCCGGTAAGCGTCACGCGGCTGGCATTGGCCACGATGGCGATGGGAATGGTCGAGAGGAAAAGCACCACACGCATCCACACCCGGCTTTCGAAGAAGTATCCATAGACCAGCGATAGGAAGCTGAGCGAAAGCAGCGAACGTATGCCGCTGCACGCTTCCACCACCGAGAGTTTCTGCTCGGCCAGTTCCAGCACGTTGCCTTCGCGCAGCACCGGGATTTGCAATACGTCCAGCGCCTGGTCGGCGACCCGGCTGGCCAGCAGTTGCAAAGGAAAAGTGATGCTGTTGTACACCACGGTGGGAATCGGAATCATGAAGAACAAGAGGAACAGAGGGAACGCTAGCGCGCGCACGAAAGCCGTTCCGCCCAACAATAATACGATGCCGATAATCGAAATCACGAAGGCCGTGCGCGCCAAAAACAACTCCGCCCCCAGCGTGGCGATGTACAATTGCAATCCGCCATATAGCACCACGGCCAGTCCCCACCAATTCGAAGACGGCTTCAGCGCCAACAGTTCCGCCCGTTTTTGCCACACGATGAAGCCCACTACGATGGGGACGAAAAAGCCGTGACCCATATCCGGGTCGGAATCCCATTGCCGGACCAGCCGCCACAGCACAGGCGCGTAGGACAACAACAGGAGCGCGCCAAACCAAGCCCATGCGGTCCACGACAGCCGCTTCAGACCCAACGCCGGTTCCGCGGTTGAGGAAGTCACAGGCACCTTTAGTTATGATACACGCTGACGGCCTGTGCCGATTCGCACAGCGCAATAAACGCAGATCCGCCAGCCCGGTCGAAATCGCAGTAGTCTAGTGGAATTAGGATGCCTGTACCTCTGCGCGTGCTCATCATCTCGGACCTGGAAGGCGACGCGCAGCAGCTCATCGACGCGTTGCGGCAAAGCGATTACGTGCCCTCCCCGATGCGCGTGCAGACGCCGGCGGCCTTGCGCGAGGTACTGGCGCATCGCTGGGATTTGATTCTGGCGACGGACGAGAGCGCGCAGCTCGGTACGTTAGCCGCTTTGCAGATCCTGCACGAAACCGGCGCGGACATTCCGTTGGTAGCTATCTCCGGAGACGTGCCGGAAGAGGCCCTGCTGGAGATGCTGAAGGCGGGCGCGGCGGACTACATCCGGCGCAATCATCTATCGCGGCTGGGGGTGACCGTGAGCCGCGAGATGAGCCAGGCCGAAGGCCGCCGCGAGCGCAGCCGGCTGGAGCAGCAATTCCGGCAGGCGCAGAAGATGGACGCGGTAGGCCGCCTGGCGGGGGGCGTGGCGCACGATTTCAACAACCTGCTAACAGTGATCACCGGCTACGCGGAGTTATTGCTGGCGAGCGCCGGTATGGACGCGGCGCAACGCACGGCGCTGCACGAGATCCAGCGGGCGGCGGAGCGCGGCGGGTCGCTCACCCATCAACTGCTTGCGTTCAGCCGGGGCCAGCCGTTCATGCCGCGGACGGTGCATTTGAATACGCTGATCGTAAACATGCAGCGAATGCTGTCGCGGCTGATCGGCGAGGATGTGGAGCTGATCACGGTGGCGGCCGCCGAGCCGGCCACCATATTGACCGATCCGGGGCAGCTTGAGCAGGTAGTGATGAACGTGGTGGTGAATGCGCGCGATGCCATGCCCGGGGGCGGCAAGCTGATCATCGAGACGGCCAACGCGCGCGTCGACCAGAGCTATGCGGGACCGAATGTGGACCTGAAACCGGGCGCCTATGTGGTGCTGGCCATCAGCGACACCGGCATGGGTATGGACGCCGAAACCGTCACGCACCTGTTCGAGCCGTTCTTTACCACCAAGTCGCCCGGCAAGGGCACGGGGCTGGGACTGGCCACGGCGTACGGCATCGTGAAGCAGAGCGGCGGCGCAATTTCGGTCTACAGCGAGCCGGGCCGCGGCACCACGGTCAAGATCTACCTGCCCTCGGCGGAGGCTAAAACTGCGGCGGAAGCGGCGGAACAATCGCCGGCGGCGGCGTTGCGGGGCAGCGAAACGATCCTGGTGCTGGAAGACGAAGCGCGGGTGCGCAAGCTGGTATGCGAAGTGCTGTCGGCGCGCGGCTACCGCGTGCTAGAGGCGGTGCGCGGCGCGGAGGCTATCCGCATCGCCAGGGAGCACAAGGACCGCATCCACCTGTTGCTGGCCGACGTGGTGATGCCGGAGATGAGCGGGCCGCAAGCGCTGGAGCAGATTCGGGCGCGGCAACCGAACATGAAGGTGCTGTTCATGTCGGGATATACGGACGAAGCCATGGTGCATCACGGCATCCTGGCTTCCGGGGCGCCGTTTCTGCAGAAGCCGTTTTTACCGGATGCGCTGGCGCAGAAGGTGCGGGAAGTGCTGGCATCGCAGGCTTCGGCGGGGTGACTTGTTAGTGGAGCGCATTTCCGGTACAACGGCCTATTCAGTGATACTGATTTCAGCCGCCAATTCGTTTCAACGCGCGCGCATTATTTTTTTTCGCGGAAGATACACTCGCCAAATAAATATATTTGTTTTACTCTCCGCGACTTAGGGCCAGTTCCGAACTCTGCCTCTTGACATTTCCGCCTTGTAACGGATTAAATCGGCATTCGAGTTTCAGCCGTACAAGGCAGACACGATGACTAAAGCCTCACTAGAAACCTCCCCTTGTGGACGTATCCTCGCGTTTCTCGCGCCGCTCCTTCTGCCTGGAACTGGCTCGATGAAGCGGGCGCGTCCGGCTGGGGGTGGTGGCGGCCGCGGACTTTGACGGGAACGGCACTCCCGATCTGGTGTGGGAGAACGTGAGCAGTTCGCAATATGCGATTGGCGCGGTCACGGTGCACTATTACAGCTACAGCCCCTCGAACGGTCCGGTCTATACCGGGTGGAATTGGCTCAATGAAACGCCCACTTCCGGTTGGGTGGTGGTGGGCGCGGCGGACATGAACCACGACGGGGTGCCCGACCTGATCTGGCAGAACGCCAGCGGCTCGCAATATCCGATCGGCGCCGTGACGGTTAACTACTACGGCGGAACCGGCGGCGCCAGCTACGAGGGCTGGAATTGGCTCAACCAGACGGGAAAGTCCGGCTGGAGCGTACGCGCGGTGGCCGACCAAAACAGCAGCGGCGAGCCGGATCTGATCTGGCAGGAAGCAGCCTCGCCATTTACGGTAACCGTGTATTACTATACGCGGGGTTGTATTTACGCATACGACAGTCTGGCTC
This sequence comes from Bryobacteraceae bacterium, assembly GCA_049516155.1. Taxonomy (GTDB): domain Bacteria; phylum Acidobacteriota; class Terriglobia; order Bryobacterales; family Bryobacteraceae; genus Bog-159. The sequence continues at coordinate 20 of JBEKTJ010000142.1, read as the reverse complement.
GGCTGAGCTCCGCCAACTGC
>JBEKTJ010000141.1:0-17716 GCA_049516155.1 Bryobacteraceae bacterium | reverse complement strand
TTCGAAGCCGGTGGCGGCCAGCAGGGCTTGCATGTCGCGGGCGCGGAAGTCCGTAAGATGGCGGGGCGCGTCGACGCCGTTCCAGCGGGCGCCCAGCAGACCGAACTGCCAACATCCGGCATTGGGCACTTGCACGATCAGCCGGCCGTTGGGTTTCAGCAGGGCGCGCGCGGCCGCCAGATAGGCGCGCGGATCGTAGACGTGCTCCAGCACGTGGAACATGGTGACTCCGGCGCATGAACCGGGGCCCAGCGGCGCATGCGCCAAGTCGCCGCAGAGCACCGGCACGCCATTGGTATGCCAGGCGAGCGCCGCGGCTTCCGGAGAAGAATCCAAGCCGATCGCCGCGAAACCCCGCTCGCGCAACAGGCGCGGAAACAGGCCGCCGCCGCAGCCCACGTCCAGCACCGGGCCGGATTCGCCGCACTCGGCCAGCGCGCGCGCGGCAAACCGCACGTGATCGCGCAACACCAGCCGCCGGTAGCGTTCTTCCAGCCCGGATGCCAGGCTGCCATCCGGCGCGTACCAATAATGCGCGGGGTAGTAACGCGGCAAATCCTCGGGCGCGGGCAGCGGCGCCAGACGCATCAGGCCGCAGCCTTCGCAGGCGACGATCTGAAACTCGCGTGGGGTGGTTCCGTATAAGCGGTCGGTGACGCTGCATCGCGTACGGAACGCCGCGCGGCCGCACACCAGGCAGGCTGTCATTTTAGAAGCAGGGGATTCACAGGCGTCCTGTTGTATTATAGCTTCAGGGGCTGCATCGAGGTTATGAGTTCCGTCGGCGAAGCGTTGCGCCGGGAACGTCTGCGGAAGGACTTGGGCCTGGAGCAGATCTCCCGCGAAACCAAGATCTCCACCCGCCTGCTGGAAGCCATCGAAGAAGATCGGTTCGAGTTGTTGCCGGGCGGCGTGTTTGCGAAGAGCTTTGTGCGCCAGTATGCCCGCTTCCTGGGCCTCGACGAAGAGGAGATGGCCGCCGAAGTGGAGAGGGCCATCCATCCCGTCGGGGACGTCCCCAGTTTCGCGGGCGCGTCGGCCGAGCAGGCTTTCAAAGTGCCGCGCGTGGCCGAGTGGGAAGCTATGGGCCGATCAAACTCTTCGGTGTTGCCCGCATTGGCGTTGGTGGTGGCGGTCATGCTGGTCTGTTCGGCGGTCTATGCATGGTGGCAGCGGAGCCGCCGGCCAGCCGCCGCGCCACCCGCAGTCGCCATCGCGCAAAACGTCGCGCAAAAGAAGTCCGCGCCGCCCACAGCCAAGCCCGCCGAGCCTGCACCGGTTACGCCAGCCGTAGCGAGCACCCCCGAAACTGCACCAAAGACCGACGTGTCTACATCCGCGCCGCCGCCGGAAGCCGCCCCCGCGCCAGTCGAGAGCGCCAATCCCGCGGCCACTTTGCAAGTTTCGCTAACCGCGGATGCCGACGTCTGGGTACACGTGTGGGCCGACGGCAAGACCGTCATAGACGGATTGGTGATTCAGCCCAACGTAGTGAAGACGGTGGCCGCGGTGGAAGGCATCCGCATCCGCACCGGCAACGCGGGAAGCTTGCAGTTGACGGTAAACGGGAAGCCGGCGGGGCCATTGGGGCCGAAGGGCCAGGTGCGTATCGTGGAAGTGACCCGCGACGGGGTTCACATCCTGCCGCCGCCCAAGCCCGCGCCCGCCGCACCGGCGCCGGAACCGCTCTGACGCATGGCCATCTGTTTCTTGCGCTTCTCGGTAAGCAGCAATTCGCGCCGGCGGCGCCTCTTGATGCGGCTGTCGATCTTGCGCCAGAACTTGCGGAAGTAACTGAACGCCGAGAGCATGGCGAACACCACCACGCCCCACATCAGCACCATTCCCGGCAGCACCAGCACGGGGTAGCGGATACTCAACAGCAGGCAGGAAATGGCGGCGACTTGCGATACCATCTTGGTCTTGCCCAAATCGCTGGCTTTGATGGTGTAGCCCTCCGCGGCGGCGATGGCGCGCAGTCCGGAGACCGCGAACTCGCGGCCCACGATCAGGATCACCATCCAGGCCGGGACCGCGCGTTCCTGCACCAGCGCGATCAGCGCCGAAGATACCAGCAGCTTATCGGCGATGGGATCGAGCAGCGTGCCGATGGTGGTGATCTGACGCCAGCGGCGCGCCAGGTAACCGTCCAGCAGGTCGGTGCTGGCGGCAACCAGGAAAATGGCCAAGGCCAGCCAGACGTTGGTGATGGTGGCGCCTCGGAAGTGCAGCGCCACGCGCTCCTGGACCAGCGCGGCGACCAGCAACGGGACGAAGAAGATCCGCAAGATCGTGAGCAGGTTCGGGATATTCATCGTTCATCCCAACTATAATGCTTCCGGCGGTGGCGGGCAACTGCGGCGGGGTTATGGCTTTGCCAACTGAGAAGGTTGGGTTGCTCTCGCAGACGCTGCCGACAGCGCGCACCAGCGGGCTTTGACCATCACAGCCGAGCGAGCTGCCTCGGCGATCCTCACCACCGATGAAGTATTTGGGCGAATACCTCACGTTTTTCGCTTCCGCGTCCGAGACGCTACGCCGTCAGGCCGCCACCAGCGTACAGTGCATTCTCGCCAAGCCCGTTATTCGGGTAATCCCGCAGATCCGCCTTCTTTTCTGGCCGGCCTCGATCTTTACAGCCAGCGGCCCGACAAAGGTTACAGCCTGGCCGATTGCATTTCCATGCAGACGATGCGGAGGGAAGGCCTGACCGAAGCGCTCACCAATGATCGGCACTTCGAGCAAGAAGGATTTCACGCGCTGTTTCGCCGGGAGGATTAGCGCCCGCTCTCGAATAATCTCGCCGCCGCTCTCACCGGCACAACTCCTCTTTCCTGCCCCGCAACTTCATGTTATCGTCATGGCCGCCATTGTTGGCACGAGGCAGTCCAGAGCCAAGCACATGAAGAAAGCACTGATCGTCACTGGCCTCGCCGTGCGTTCATGGCTTTACTGTGGTGGCACAGCGAAATGAAATCAATGCTTCCAATCTATGGTTTGCCGGGCTGCATCATACCAACCAAAAGGCGAGCGCCTTATTCTATGGCGGCCTGCTAATATCGATCCTTTCGTTATCCAAACCATTAAAGAAAGGATACATCCGTTTCCTTTCGTTATATGCGAAGGAGATTGTGGTACAATCCCCTGAATTGCTGAGACCTTGCCATCTTACGGCGCTGGTTCGCAGAGCATGCCTGCCAATCATGGTTTCTATGGCTTCGCAGGCACTCCTGCCAGCGGATTGGAAACCCATCGATCCCGCCGACTTGACCCGCAAAGTAGGATTGGTGGAAAAGGACGCCGACGCGGAAGCCATCTTTTGGGAAGTGCGTATCGGCGATGAAGTAGTGAACCGGGAGCCCCGCACCGTCCGGTCCCAATACCTTCGCATCAAGATCTTTACCAACCGCGGCCGCGATAGGCGCTCCACTGTCGCTATCCCGATCTTTCCCCGCCACCACATTACGGGCGTCGAGGGCCGCACCATCCAACCCGACGGTTCCGTTGTGGAACTGCAGAAAGACGCGATTTTCGAGCGTGCCCTGAACAAGACGGGCGACCTCCGAATCAAGAGCCTTTCCTTCACCTTGCCGGGCGTGGAGCCTGGCTCCATCATCGAGTACCGATGGAGGGATGAGGGGGATCTTAAGCAGTTCGAACGGTATCAAAAGCTCGAATTTCAGTCCGATATTCCCTTTCGAACGATTCAGTATTGGGTTAAGCCATACACCGCGCCCGGATTCCCTTGGGTCATGAATGGAATAAGTTTCCATTGCCAGCCCACACCCTTGCAGAAGGACATCAACGGGTACGTAACCACCACTCTGAATGACATCCCCGCCTTCAAGGAAGAGCCCTGGAGCCCGCCGGCGGAGCAATTGCGCGCCTGGACCTTGCTTTATTACAAACCGCAATTCGCGAAAGAGGACCCGGATCAGTTCTGGCTGGGCCACGGGAAGGAGGCCTATAACCGGTACAAGCCGTCGCTGAAGGCCGGCAGGGCCATTCAGGAAAAAGCCGCCGCGCTTACCGCGAAGGCGGCTTCCCCCGAAGAGAAGGTCCTGCTGCTCGTCGATTTTTGCAAAACCGCGATTAAGAATTCGCAGACCGAGGCGGCTTCGGCGGAAGAACGCCAGCAGAAAGGCGCCAACAAGAGCCCGGAAGATACGCTCACACAAGGCATCGGCACTGTCGAAGATATCCGGTTTCTTTTCGCGGCGCTGGCCACCGCTGCCGGATTCGAAACGCGCGTGGCTGAACTCTCCAACCGCCAGAACGCGCTCTTTGATCGCAGATTCACCGACCCCTTTTTCCTGACTGGGCGCGCGATTGCGGTTAAGATCGGGGACGCCTGGCATTTTTACGATCCCTCCGCCACCTATGTGCCGCGCGGCATGCTGGCGTGGTCGTACGAAGGCGTGGATGCGTTGATTACGGATCCCAAGGAATCCGTCTTTGTGACGACGCCGGCATCGAAGCCGGAGCAAACGGTGGTCCGCCGGCAAGGCGTATTCCGCTTGAACGAGGATGGCGCCCTCGAAGGCGATGTAACGATCGAGTTCACCGGCCACGAAGCCTCGGCCGGGAAGGGGACCGGCGAAAAACAGTCGGACTCCCAACGCGAGGCGGTGCTGAAGAACATGCTGAAGCGCTATGCCGGCGCTGCGGAGGTCTCGAACATCAAAATCGATAACATGAACGATCCGGACAAACCGCTGACCTATCGATGTCACATTCAGGTGCCCGGCTATGCCCAGCGCACCGGCAAGCGCTTATTCTTCGCGCCCAGCTTTTTCCAGCAAAACGTGCCCGCGCGCTTTCCGGTGAAGGAACGGAAATATCCCGTCTATTTCCGTTATCCGTGGGTCGACGAAGACAAGGTCACATTTGAACTGCCGGCAGGTTTTCAACTCGAGGAACCGCGTGTTCCCGCTCCCATTCCCCTGGGGAAGTTAGGCGGATATGAGGTGCATGCCCGCGTGGTCAACAAAACGCAGTTCGTCTTCGAGCGCCGCCTGGTATGTGGAGACAATGGCATTGTAGTAGTGCCGGTGAGCGCCTATCCGGCGCTGAAGGACGCTTTCGATGCGATCGCGCAAAGCGATGGGCAGAGCATCTCTCTAATTCAGACCGCCGCGGAGACGGCGCATTGATTCCGGTTCGTCAAATCGCGGTTTTGGCCGGACTGGTTGCCATAGCCGCGCCGGCCGCGGCCGAAGAAGCCCCCGGCTGGCTGCGCGAGGCGTCTACGCGCAAGATTCCGGACTATGAGGCCAAAGTCCCCAGCGTGGTGTTGTTGCGCGAGACCCGCACGGTTGTGGAAGAGAGCGGCCGTATCGTCGTCAGCACGCGTGAGGCGCTGCGGGTTCTTTCCCGGGAGGGCCGCGCGGACGCGTACGCATCCCAGATCTATGAAGCGGGGAACTCCAAAGTCCGTGATATCAAGGCCTGGATGCTGGCGCCCTCCGGCGAACCCCTCAAACTCGGCAAGGAAGCCGGCTTCGACAGGGCCTATACTTCGCACGACGCCTATAACGACATACGCGTTCGCGGCATCGATGGCAGGAGCAAAGCCGACCCCGGCTCGGTCTTCGGTTTTGAGATTGTCACTGAAGATCGCGCGCTCTTCAGCCAGTTCGAATGGTATCTGCAGACTCGGCTCCCGGTGCTGCTCTCGCGGCGCGTCCTCACGCTGCCTGCCGGTTGGCGGGCCGAGAGCGTCACCTTCAACATGCCAGAGCTTAAGCCGTCCGTGGAAGGGTCAACCTATACTTGGGAAGCGCACGACCTGCCCTTCGTCGAGCCTGAACCATCCAGCCCGCAGTTGTATTCGCTGGTTCCACGCGTGGCGGTCACTTATTTTCCGCCGGCGGACGCGAAATTGCCGGCGGCGCCGGCGTTCACCAGTTGGCAAGATGTATCGCGCTGGGTTGCCGCTGCGACGGAAGCCCAGGCGCAGCCCAGCGACGCCATCGTAGCCAAAGCCCAGGCCCTGACCGCGAACGCCAAGACCGATTTCGAACGGATCCAGGCCATTGGCTGGTTCGTCCAGCGCGTCAAGTATGTTTCTATCCAGATCGGCGTGGGGCGCGGCGGCGGATACCGGCCGCAACCCGCCGCCGATGTGCTGGTAAAAGAGTATGGCGACTGCAAGGATAAAGCGACGTTGATGCGGGCGTTGCTCAAGGCGGTGGGCATCTCCTCTTATCTGGTAGTCGTTTACGCGGGCGATAGAAGCTACGTGCGGGAAGGCTGGCCCTCGCCGCAGCAATTCAATCACGCCATCGTGGCGGCGAAAGTCTCCGAGAGTGTAAGAACTGGCGCCGTCATTCAGCATGCGGCGCTTGGCCGCCTTCTGATCTTCGATCCCACCAACGGCAGCACGCCGGTGGGAGATCTGCCGACTTACGAGCAGGATAGCCCCGTCCTGATAGCCGCCGGCGATCAAGGTGTATTGGTGCGCACTCCGGAAACACCCCCATCGGCGAATGTGAGCGAGAGAGAAATCCATGGCGCCCTGGACCAAAATGGCAAACTCACGGCGAAGCTGACCGAAGTGTTTAGCGGCCAATCGGCCGCGTCGGAAAGGCGCGTCTATCTTAGCCAGGCCCCTCCCGATTTTAGGAAGCTCATCGAGAATTGGATCTCGCTGGGCGCCAGCGGCGCCACGATCTCGAAAGTGGAGCCGTCCGATGCCTTCCTGCAAGGCCGGTTCCGCCTGGAAACCGAATTCGAGGCGCCCGGCTATGCGCAGATCCGCGCGGGCCGCCTGATGATTTTCAAGCCTGCCATTGTGGGCAGGCGTCAGGCGATCTTGCTCACGGAGCCGAAGCGAAACTATCCCGTGCTGCTGAATGCGGCGGCCTTCAACGAAAAGGTCCGCGTGCAACTGCCGCCGGCCTTCAAGGTGGACGAACTGCCGGATGCCCAAAAACTCGAAACGCCGTTCGGCATGTATGTGAGTTCGTGCGAGGTTAGCGGCGGCGATCTGGCTTGCGCGCGCACGTTGGAGATTCGCGCCGCTACCGTTCCCGTCGATCGGTACCCAGCCGTGCGCGGGTTCTTCGAGCGCATTGCAAAGGCGGAACAGACACCTGTAGTCCTGCTGCGGCAATAGGTCCCGCAAGCGCCTACCGACCGGTCGCCCAAAAAATCGGTGAATTCGTCTGATACAAATTCGATGTCCGTCCCACCATATACAAGCAAGTGAGGACTGGTGTGAGCTTACGCACGGTCCCGCGTACCCGCGGAAGCCGGTCGTCCCGTCTCACCCAACAAAACCGTAAGGAGCAAATTCATGACAGCACATAAGAATCGCGTGGTACTTCCCGGCAGCGAGCGCTCTGCTCGCCGCGGATCTCGGGTCGTAGGCGCCCCGGATCCTAACGAACAAATTAAGATCAGCGTGCGCGTGCGTCCGCGCCAGTCGTTGCAGACACTGGCGTCGGCGAACGAATTGAAGGCAACTCCGCCGCACCGGCGCAAGTATTTGACCCGTGGAGAGTTCGCGGCCAGCTACGGCGCAAATCCCGAAGATCTCGCTAAGATCGAGGCCTTCGCCCATCAGCAAAACCTGACCGTCATTGAAGCCAGCCAGCCGCGGCGCACGGTGGTTCTTTCCGGAACCATTGCGGCGCTGAGCTCGGCCTTCGGCGTCTTTCTTGCCAACTACGAGCATCCCGAAGGCGCCTTTCGCGGCCGCACCGGCCCTCTTTACATCCCGGAGGATCTCGCAGGCATCATTCAGGGAGTCTTCGGGTTCGACAACCGGCCGCAGGCCCGGCCCCATTTCCGCCGGCACCCAAAGCCGCCGGCGCAACCCACCGGATATACGCCTCCACAGGTGGCCCAACTATATAATTTCCCCACAGGGCTGAACGGAACCGGCGAGTGCATCGGGATCCTCGAGTTCGGCGGCGGGTACACCACCAGCGACCTGGACACCTATTTTCAAGGGTTGGGGCTGGCCACGCCATCCATCACCGCCGTATCCGTCGATGGCGTCACCAACCTGCCGGCTCCCGGCCAGGACAGCCCAGACACCGAAGTCATGCTGGATATCGAGGTTTCGGGCTCCGTGGCGCCCGGCGCCAACATTGTCGTTTATTTTTCCAACTTCACCGAGCAAGGCTGGGTGGACGCGGTGACCACCGCGGTCCACGACAGCGTGCACAATCCTTCCGTGCTTTCCATCAGTTGGGGATACGCGGAAGGCCAATCGATCTGGTCGGCCGCGGCCATCCAAGCGGTGAACGAAGCCTTTCAAGCTGCCGCCGCAATGGGTGTTACAGTCTGCTGCGCGGCTGGCGACGATGGCTCACGCGACCAGGTGGACGACGGCTTGGCCCACTGCGATTTTCCCTGCACCAGCGCCTTTGTGCTGGCCTGCGGCGGCACCACTCTGCAGTCTTCCGGCGCCAGCATTACCAGCGAGACGGTTTGGAACGACGGCCCCGACGGCGGCGCTACCGGCGGCGGCATCAGCGACAGCATCGATCCGCCTACCTGGCAAGCCAACGCCAACGTGCCACCCTCGGTGAATCCCGGTGGACGGATTGGGCGCGGTGTGCCCGATGTGGCCGGGAATGCCGATCCGGAGACCGGGTACCAAGTCCTGGCCGACGGGGAACAAGGTATTGTCGGCGGGACTAGCGCGGTCGCTCCGCTATGGGCTGGCCTGATCGCGCTGGTCAATCAAAAGCTGGGCACGCCTGTCGGCTTCCTCAATCCGCTGCTTTACGCGCAGCTTGCCACCGCCAACGCCTTGAACGATATCACCACCGGGAACAACGATATCACAGGACGGATCGGCGGCTACTCGGCGGGCCCCGGTTGGGATGCCTGTACCGGATACGGCAGCCCGAACGGCACCGCTATCGGTAACTCTTTGGGTGGCGCCAGCGCGGCTGGCCACTAAGACCACGCCGGACATCCACGAGCTGGCGGGTACTATGGCGGTACCCGCCAGTTTGTGAAGTCAACATTATTGTTTTCAACACCTTATCGATTATATACCAGAGTAAACTAATTTCCATAGACACGATGGATTGATCCTTGGTAAGATAGCTGAAACACCTCAGCGGAACTTCCCACACGGTCTATGTTTGAAAATGGTTGAAAATGGTTGAAATCCTGGTAGGCTTTTTGATTGCGGCTGGCGTGGGACTGACTGGCGTTGGGGCGGGTTCGCTCATGGCCCCGGTTCTCATGCTGTTCTTCAAGGTTCCGCCCGCTGCCGCCGTCGGCACGGCGCTGGCATTTTCGGCGGTCATCAAGCTGACCATCGCGCCCGTCTATATACTCCGAAAACAGATCCATTATCCAACCCTGCTGCGGCTTTGCTGCGGGGGCGTTCCCGGCGTGTTGATTGGCTTTTTTGCCATGGATTTGCTGGACGCCAAGCACCATCGGGGCTTCCTGTTTCTGGGGATCGGCTCCCTGGTCGCCAGCATGGCCCTCTATAATTTGATCCGCACCCTGCGCCGCAGCACGCACACCCGGACTATGACGGATCGTTCCGGATGGCTGCCCTTTATTGCCTTCGGTATCGGCACGGAAGTTGGTTTCTCCTCCGCCGGCGCCGGCGCTCTGGGCAGCGTCGCTCTTCTGAATCTGACCCCGCTCCCTCCCGCCCGCGTGGTCGGAACCGATGTCATGTTCGGATTGGCCTGTTCCCTTATCGGTGGCGGTTTCCACTTGTCCGCCGGACACTTCCAGTCGGGCATCCTGATTCACCTCATCATCGGCGGCATGGTGGGCGCCATGATCGGCGCCAATCTGCTGGCGGTTTTGCCCTCCCGGCCGCTTCGCGTGGCTCTGTCCGCATGGCTCACCTGCATGGGTGTGCAGCTCTGCTGGCAAGCCTTCGCCTGAGTTGCCAAGGCGCGGTGACCAGCGTCCGACGCCACGATTCCCGCATTGAGCCGGATGTCGTTCTTGTACCGCCCGGCGACAGGGCTTTCGAACAGGACGAACAAAGCGGGACGAGTCCTTTTCGATCGAACGATTTCGACGTCCACGGGAATCGCGACTCACCTTACGCTTCGTCAAGAGATCGGCGCGTGAACATTTAAGCCAGTGCGACTTTTTCCCCGCTGCGGCAAGACCGGTAGATCGCGTCCACAATCTCCAGCGCCTGGTAGCCGTCCTCGCCGGAAACCAACGGATCCCGCCCGCTCCGGATGGCCTCGCCGAAATCCAGGAACTGCCGCTCGAAAGGTTCCAGAGAAATTGCCATCGGGTCGGACGATCCCGACGCGGCATCCAGCGCCAACGGCGGCGGCTCTCCCACGTCGTCTTTCACATCCCACGCCGTCAGCCTATCGCCTGAAATAATGGCGGTGCCCTTGGCGCCGTGGAATTCGGTGCGCTCCGTGTATCCCGGCCAGAAAGCCGTAGCCGCCTGGATCACGCCGGTTGCGCCCGACGCATAGCGCACCACCGCATTCACCACATCCTCCGATTCGATCTTGTGCAGCGCGCCAAGCTGCCACACCGCATACAACTCGCGCACCGGCCCAGCCAGCCAGCGCAGGATATCCACCTGGTGAATCGCCTGATTGATCAGCGCTCCCCCGCCCTCCGTCTGCCAACTTCCCTTAATCGGCCGCGCGTAGTATTCCGGCGACCGGTACCACTTCACGTAGCAATCGCATTCGAGCAGCTTGCCTAAGCGTCCGGCGGCGATGGCCCGCCGCAGAAACAGGCTGGAATCGTCGAACCGATGTTGGCTGACCACCCCCAACCGGATGCCCGCGCGGCGCGCCGTATCCACCATTTCGCGCGCGGTTTCCAGCTTGGTCGAAATGGGCTTCTGCACCTGAATATGCTTGCCCGCTTGCGCGCAAATCTCAAGCGCCTGCATGCGGAAATCGGGAAACGTGCAAACATCCACATAGTCGACCCGCGGATGCCGGCAGACCGCTTCGTACGATTCCACAAACTCCGCCCCGTGTTGCGCCGCGAACCGCCGCCCGGCTTCCGCGCTGATGTCCGTGCAAACCGTCAATTCATACCCGATGTTCCGGTAGGCCTCCGCGTGCTTGTGCGAGATGGCCCCCGTTCCGATCATGCCCACTCTCATACGGATCTCTCCCGCAGGCCATTGTACCCGGATACAATGAGGCATCGTCATGTTTGATGTTTTGTGGCGCCGCCGGCCAACGCGCGCGGTTCGATGGGCAGGTGTGGCCGCTCTCCTCGCGCTCCTATGCGCCCCGGCGTGCAACAAGTCGGCTCCCGCGAACGTCGCCGCCACGGTGAACAATCGCGCCATCTCGTATACCGAATTGGAGAGGACCTATCAACAGTCGCAGCTCTACCAGCCCGGCCAGGCCGAGGAGCAGACCATGGCGCAGAAATTGGAAGTGTTGCGCGGTTTGATCGATAGCGAGATCATGCTGCAGCGCGCCGAAAAGCAAGGCCTGCTGGCCGGCGATGCGGACGTCGAAGCCAAGCTCACCGAGTTGAAAGCGCCCTGGACCAAGGAGCAGTTCGAGCAGCAGCTTCGCGACAACAAGATGTCGCTGGACGATTTGAAATCTAAAGTACGCCGCGAGCTGAGCATTCAAAAGCTCATCAACAAGGACATCACCTCTCACATTGTGATCACCGACGCGGATGTCACTGCCTTCTACAAAGCCAACAAAGCCGGCTTCAATCTGGTCGAGCCGCGCGTGCATATGGCGCAGATTCTGGTGACGCCCAATCCGGAGCCCAGCGCGGGCAACCTGAAAAACAGTAAGGCGCAAAACGATGCCGAGGCCAGCCGCAAGATCCGCGATATCCAGGAGCGCCTGCAGCGTGGTGAAGAGTTCGGCCTGGTGGCCCACAGCTACTCCGAAGACCCGCAGTCGGCCCCCAACGGCGGCGACTTGGGCTTCATCACCGAGTCCGCGCTGGAGAAGGCCAACGTCGAGCTGCGCAGGATGGTGATGTCGCTCGCCCCGGGCGCCATCAGCCCCATCGTCAAGACGCAGGAAGGCTACCGCATTTTCAAAATCATCGCCAAGGATTCGGCCGGGCAGCGCGAACTGAACGATCCGCGCGTGCAGCAGAGCATTCGCGAGACACTTCTCAACCGCAAAGACCAGTTGCTGAAGAACGCCTATTACGAGGTTGCGCGCAACGACGCCAAGGTGGTGAATTACCTGGCGCGCAACGTGGCGGAGAGCGCCGGCAAACCAGGCAAGTAGGACAGGCCTTCCGCTGTGTGGGGCAGGCTCGTAGCCTGCGCGGGGCTCCCAGCCCTGCTGCGCAGTCACCCTCGCCCTCAAAATAAAATTGCTCGTGGCATCTAACTACTTACTAAATAACAGCCCTCCACGTAAGCCGTCTTCATACTCCCACCCCCCTATCATTAAATCGGGAGCACGAAGCCAACCAACAGAACGCGCAGCAATCGACCTACCCCAGACCCCCGAGGGTAAGGCCGCCGTGCGCCTCAACGCCCCCAAATACGGCCTCCGCGTCCGCGACCTGCGCCTCCCCAGCGACGACCCCGAGGAATATAAGAGACTCTAGGCCGATGTAGAAGCCGATTGGCAGCCGCAGAATCGCACCGAACGCCCCCATTTGGAACAGATGTCCACCTCCCAATGGCTGCTCGCGCGGGTTGCCCAAGGCAAAACAGCGTCTACGGCCAGAACATACCCATCGATCGACAGGTTCCATTGCTGCGGGATCTATCCAACCAACCCAAGCCGCACGGCCCGCGCAGCCGCCCGCGCACCAGCCTGCCGAGTCCGGCGTTCCGCACCCCAGCTACACCATGTCGGAGGAGTTGAAAGCCCATCCGGTCTTCTGTTCCCCAGTCACTCCCGACACACGGTAGCGTTCCACCTCCCTGATCTTTGACAACCGGAACCCCAGGCACAACGGATTTACAATAACTCTCTTTGCAGTGAGCCCCGAAACACAACTCCAACCCTCGTTCGCAGCTCTAGTCACACCTCGATTCCATCGAGCGCACCGCGCGACCCCAATCTTCACCAATCGACAACGCAACCCCCTCGTGCGATTCAGCTCGTTGGGCTTTGATTGTATAAAGTAGGGTGGCTCAGAGTCGCCACCCTCAAAAAATAGCCGACACCTCATAAGGCAGGAGCAACTTCGGCGGGATGCACCACCTCGATGCCGCGATAACGCAAGAAACCAGTCTTGTCGAACGTAAGAATTGCCGCGATTCCATGCACCTGCATAGCTGCCACCAGCCGCGCGTCATGGGCCGGTTTGCCGGTAACGCGAAACTCGACCACCAATCGTTTCCACACAGAATAAATCGCCGGCGTTTCTGGCGGGACTGTAAAGAGCCGCTCTAGCCGCTCGATTTCGGCATGGGCGGCCGTCGTGGACATCGCCAGACCATTGGCCTCTATAGGTCGCGTGGCCACGGTCCATAGTTCCACGAGGTTTTGTGGCATTAGGTAGAGCACCTTATTCTGCGATCGAAGAGCGGCTATGGCGCCGTCGGCCACAGCGTAATGCGGGTGGTGCGGCTGCAGGGCGCGGACGAGCAGATTAGTATCGACCAGCACGCGCTATATCCGGTCCGGATAGATACTCTCCCGGCTGATCGCTTCGTCGGAAAGCAGCGGCGTCGTACGGTCGTGACTCTGGGCCCATTCGCGGAATTGGCGCACCCATTCCTCGGGGCTCACCTCATCCTGCAAGGACCTGCGCGGCGATGCGTATTTTTCAAGCTCCCGTTCAACCAGGTGCTTCAGCCAATCTTCGACACTCACGCCCTCGAGGAACGCTTGCTGCTTGGCCTTGGCTTCGATCTCTGTCGGAATGGTCAGGGTCATGGTTTCAAGATCCTTGCTGCATCTCAGGATAAGTCATATCGCGTGGATCGTCGCACGTTACTTCCCGGCAATGCGGAAATCGTCGAAGTAGGTGATCCCGTCCGCCTTGGTCCACAAGCCCACCTTGCCGGACTCGCGGAACGTAGAGTCCTGCACCTCGAACAACCGTCTGTGATTGAAATAGATGCTGAACAACGGACCCCGGAACTGCACCTTCAGCACGCTCCACTGATTCAACGGCACGGGATGTTTCACCCCAAAGCTTTGCGGCGGTGTGCCTCTGCACGCCAGCGGCGTGCGCTTTCCGTCTTCGACCTTGTACAGCACGATACTGTTTTCAAGCGCGTTGGCGCGCACCAGGTAGTAGTTTCCCGGATCGCGGTAGCGGAAAACCAGCCCCCCGGCGCGATCCTCCTTGCCGGATACCGGCTTCACCTTCACGCTCAGGTCGCCATCTTTCACGTCCGTCTTGTTCAGAATGGCGAGCGGGCAGCGGTCGCCGGCCGCATCGCTGGCGCCATGTTTGGAGATCTCCGCGAACACATAAGGCGGGCTGGGTGCGCTGGGATCCCGCATGATCTCCCACAGTCGAGCCTTGCCCACATCCGGCGTGACGGTCCATCCGGACGGGATTGAGCCCGGCTTCGCGGAATCGAAATTGATCGTCTGCGTGGCCGTGCCCCATAGCGCGAAGGACATCAGCCAGCCAATGGTCCTCATACGTACAAACGCCTCACCCCGGCGTTGTCGCCCTTCTCTGTTGTAACACTCGCCCGTGCCTCGCCACAACTTTCCGGGCATCTTACAGCATGCTACATTCGGAGCCGTGCGACTTTTGTTAATCGACGACGACACCGAACTCTGCTCCCTGCTGATTGAGTTTCTCAAGGGCGAAAGCTTCGCGGTCGAATGCGTGCATGAGGGCCGCCGCGGCCTCGACCGCGCCTTGCACGGCGGCTTCAGCCTGGTGATCCTCGACGTCATGCTGCCCGGCCTGGACGGCTTCGAAATCCTGCGCCGGCTGCGCAAAGACAGCCGCGTGCCGGTGCTCATGCTCACCGCCCGCGCCGACGACGTGGACCGCATCGTGGGCCTGGAACTGGGCGCCGACGATTATCTGCCCAAGCCCTTCAACCCGCGCGAACTGGTGGCCCGCGTGCGCGCCATTTTGCGCCGCTACGAGCCGCGCGTCGCCGCCGCGCGCCTGGAAGTGAACGGCGTGGTCCTCGACCCAGCCACCCGCCAAGTCACCGTGGACGGCCAGGCCGTGGACCTCACTACCTTCGAATTCGACATCCTGGAGATTCTGATGCGCGCCGCCGGCCGGGTGCTCTCGCGCGACGACCTCATGGAGAATCTCTACAACCGCCAGGCCACTCCGTTCGACCGCTCCATCGACATGCACATCAGCCACATCCGGCGAAAACTGGAAACCAAGCGGCCGTTTATCAAAACCATTCGCAGCGTCGGCTACCAGTTCCTGCTGTCGCCGCACGACGAGGCGCACGAATGAATTCGCTGTTCGCCAAAATCCTGCTCTGGTTCTGGGTCACCCTGATCATCACCACCGTCGGATCGGCATTCATTGCGGGGTTGCCCGGGCCGCACCCTTATCCGCTATCGCGCCTGATTCGGTTCCAGCTTGTGGAGGCGCGCGCCGCTTACGAAGCCGGCGGCCGGTCCGGTTTGGACCGGTTCATGCAGCGCTTCCACACTGTGTTCGCGGGCGATGGCCATTTGACGGACGCATCCGGGCACGACCTGCTCACCGGCGCCGATGAATCGGGATTGATCGGCCAGTCGCGCGAGGAGTCGCTCTTGCCCGCATTGCGCTTGCGCGGCGCGGCCATCGCGCGCAACTCGGCGGATGGCAAGTATTGGTTCATCTTCGTGATCCCCCACGAGCGGCTGAGTTCCTGGTTCCTGCTGCCGCAGCATTGGACGATGATGGCCGTCGGCGTCTTACTTTGCTATCTGCTGGCGTATTACCTGACCCATCCGGTGCGCAAGCTGCAGCGCGCCGTGGAGCGCTTCGGCCGCGGCGATCTTTCCGCGCGCGCCAACACCCGCAGGCACGATGAACTGGGCGACCTGGGGCGCACCTTCGACCGCATGGCCGACCGCATCCAAACGCTGCTCGACGCTGAGCATCGCTTGCTGCTGGATATTTCCCACGAGCTCCGCTCGCCGCTGGCGCGCTTGCGTGTGGCCGTGGAGCTGGCGCGGTCCGGGCAAAACCGCGAGCAGCACCTGGACCGTATCGACAGGGAAGCCGAGCGGCTCAATTCGCTGGTCGGCGGCCTGCTGCAAGTCACGCGCGCCGAGGGCGATCCCGGTGCGCTGCGGCGCGAGCCGGTGCGTCTGGATCGGTTGCTCGAAGAATTGGTAGCCGATTCGGCGCTCGAAGCGCGCGCGCGCGGCAGCGACGTGCGCCTGGTAAGCGGGGCGCCGGTGACCGTCCAGGGAGATGCGGAGTTGTTGCGGCGGGCAATTGAGAACGTGCTGCGCAACGCCATCCGCCATGCGCCGGAAGGCACCGCGGTGGAGGCCAGCCTGGAAGCCGCCCATGGCCGGGCCGTGCTGCGCATTCGGGACTACGGACCGGGCGTGCCGGAAGAAGCCCTGCCGCGGATCTTCGACGCCTTCTATCGCGTGGAGACGGATCGCGACCGCGCCAGCGGCGGCGCGGGCCTGGGGCTATCCATTGCTCGACGAGCGGTGGAGTTGCACAAGGGATCCATTCGCGCGCAGAACGCGGGGCCAGGGTTATTGGTAGAAATCGACATCCTGCCCTTATAACCACCTCATATGCGTGAGACGATCCGCAAGGCGCCTGCCGCAGATTGCGGAAGTTGTAGTGTCAGCGCTGCGGACCGGCGAGAGTCGCTTCGGGCGGTATCGGCTTCATTCCTATGTGGTCATGTCGAATCACGTACACACGCTGGTGACGCCCACCCGCGGTCGCCACAAAGTGGCTGGGACCTCTGAAAGGGTTCACCGCGCATGAAGCCAACCGGATGAGTCGGATCGCATTCGGAACTACATTGAGCAGAATCCTGTCAAGGTGGGCTTGGTGGCGGCGGCAGAGGGATTTCGGTGGTCCAGCGCATGTGTTACACTCTGAGCAGATGGGTAATACAATTACAGTCCGGTTGCCCGAAGATCTGGCGGAGTGGCTGGAAACTGCGGCGCGCAAAGCGGGTATCCCCAAGGGACGCATCGTTCGAGAGGAACTTGAGAAAGCCCGAAACGCCGCCCAACTTCCGTTCCTTCGCTGGGCAGGCGCGATTGCCGGACCAAGCAGCCTCTCGATGCGCAAAGGTTTCTCCCGTAAATGAAGGCGATCGCGGACACGGGTTTTCTGGTCGCGTTCGGGAACCGCAAAGATTACCATCATGAGTGGGCGGTAGGGATTGCCGAAGGGGTCACCGAGCCCCTGGTTACGTGCGAAGCGGTGCTTTGGCGGAGTTGGCCGCACGCTACGCGGATCGAAAGCCGGATCTGGCGGATCTTTGCCTGATTCGTCTTAGCGAATTGCATCCGCGGTATCCGGTGATCACCACGGATCTGGCCGATTTCCGAGTGTACCGCCGCGGCCGCCGGGAAACCATCCCCCTAATCCATCCTCCTGTGCGGTAAGAAGCTGGGCGGCGGAGCTCCCCAACAAGCCGACCGGTCCACGCTACCTGCTTGCTCTATGCGACTCCAATCCACTGCATGGGGGCTAATGAGGAGGTAAAATTGACCCGGAGGCTTTCATGCCGCGCAAACCGAACAGCACGGTTTTCAGGATTACCCTGACTTTTCTGACCGCCATTTCGGCGGTTTCGGGTGCCTGGGCCCAGACTAAGGGCAAAATCCCCGCTTCCCACGTGTCGATTCGCTTCGGTCTCGACGCCCGTGTTCCAGGT
>JBEKTJ010000140.1:0-22810 GCA_049516155.1 Bryobacteraceae bacterium | reverse complement strand
GCTATGGTTCCGGATTACACCATCGCCATCGACGAGATCTTTGCCGACGGACCGGTGGTGGTCATGCTCGGGGCCGCGCAAGGCGCCTTCTCTTCCGGCGGCTCGTCCGGCGGCCCGCTGCAGCCGGAGAACCGATGGCGCACGCCCGCTGCCTGGCGCGTCGTCGTGCGCGGGTCGTTGATCGCCGAATGGCGCGTCTACGCGGACAACGAACCCATCCGCCAGATCATGCGCAAGTAGGACGGGCCTCCGGCCTGTCCGGAGTCCCGTCCGGCAAACCGGGAACCACGCGCGGCTCCCGAGCGTCCCTTGGTTAGGCCGCTTATCTGAGTGTATCCGTGTCCATCTGTGGCTCCAACCCGTTACACGGTAGAATGGTGATCGTGCCGCGTTTCGCTGTTCCGGCGATGTTTGTACTGGCCGCCGCTCTGCAAGCCCAAACTGCGTTCTTCCCCCTGAAGGATATCAAGCCCGGTCTGCGCGGCATCGGCAAAACGGTCTTTTCGGGCAACCGCATCGACGAGTTCCAAGTCGAAATCCTGGGCGTCCTGGAGAATATCGGTCCCAAGCAGAACCTGATCCTGGCGCGTCTCTCCGGCGGCCCGTTGGCCGAGACAGGCGTGCTCCAGGGTATGAGCGGCAGTCCGGTTTATATCGATGGAAAACTGGCCGGCGCCGTAGCGCTGGCCTTCCCATTCGCCAAAGAGGCCATCACCGGCATTCGCCCTATTGAGGAGATGGTGCGCGTCACCGAGGCCGGCCGCACCCCGCCGCAAACGCAGGTGGCTCGCGCGGCACGCAACGAAGTCTCGCTGGCATCCCTGTTCGCTTCTAAAGACCTGACGCGCTTGCTGCCCAGCCGCGCGGAGCCGGCCATCCGCGACACCAAACTGCTGGACATCTCGACTCCCGTCTCCTTTGGCGGATTCACGCGCGCCACCCTGGATGCGTTCGCGCCACAGCTTCGCGCCCTGGGTCTGGAACCTGCCCAAGGCCTCTCCGCGGGCGGTCCTTCCAGCCCGCATATGGGCGATCCCTCCAAACTCAAGCCCGGCTCTATGATCAGCGTGCAACTGATGACCGGCGACCTTAGCATCGGCGCCGACGGCACCGTTACTTATATCGACGGCAACCGTATCTATGCGTTCGGACACCGCTTTCTGGCGGTCGGCTCGACTGCCCTGCCCTTCACCCGCTCCGAGGTGCTGGCGCTGCTGCCGGTGATGTCGGCATCCTTCAAGATCTCCGCGCCGAAAGAGACCATGGGGGCGATTCTGCAGGATCGCAACACCGCCATCGCCGGCGAACTCGGCCGCGCAGCCGCCATGGCGCCTGTTTCCATATCGGTCTCGCGCGGCGGCAAACGCCTGGATAACTACCAAATGGAAATGGTCAACGACCGCTTCCTTTCGCCGCTGCTGGTGCAGATGGCCGTCTACTCCACCATCGACGCCACCGAGCGCACCGTGGGCGCATCCAGCTTCCGTGTCACCGGCGAGATCGAGTTTCAGGGCTCCGCCGCGCCGCTCAAGGTCAATAACATGTACGCCGCCGACACAGGCTCCGCCATGATCGCCTCGCTTTCCACCGCTATTCCGCTGGCCTACGTGCTGCAAAGCGGATTCGACGCGCTGGAAGTGAAGAAGGTGGCGCTCGATATCGAATCCTTCGACGCCAAGAAGCAGTTTGAAATCGATAGCGTTTCCGTGGGACGGCGCGAAGTCCGGCCTGGCGAAAAAGTCGAGTTGACCACCATGCTGGTGGGCGAGAACGGCGCGGAGTTAGTCCGTCGGCTCGAATATCGGGTCCCGCAAGGCATCACACCCGGGCCGCTTTACTTCACCGTGGCCGACGGCATGACTACCAATCTGACTGAGTTTCGCCAAATCATCGGGATGCAGCCGAAATCCATTTCGCAACTGATTTCGATCGTCAATAACCTGCGCGCCAATACCAAGGCCTACGTGCGCGTGTGGCGTGCGGAGCCGGACTTTCAGTTGGAAGGGGCCGATTTCCCGGACCCGCCGCCCTCCGTTGCCATGATTCTAGCCGGCTCGCCTAGCGCCCCAGGCAGCATCGGCCAGACCCGCAATTCCAAGGTGGCGGAGTTGGAAATCGGAGCGGGCGACAGCGTCATCAATGGATCGAAAACGATTCAAGTGGAAGTGAAAGAATGAGAGTCGCTCGCCCCCTCGCCCCTTCGCCCCTTCGCCCGCTCAGTCGCACCGCCGTCCTGATGCTTCTAATCGCGACCGCGGCTTTGCCTTCCGCCACCACCGCCTGGGAAATGACCAGCTACCAGGATTTCATCCGCGGCCAGTTCCAAGGCGTCTCCCTCAGCCGCGATGGCCGCCTGACGCTTGCGCCCAAAGTCGATACGCTGTTCTCCTCCGGCCAGTCCGTGGTCTGGAGCGTAGCCGAAGGCGCCAACGGCGTGCTCTACGTCGCCACCGGCCACCGCGGCCGCGTCTATCGGGTGGACCCCTCGGGGGACAGTTCCCTGCTCTGGACCGCCGACCAACCCGAAGTCTTCGCCATAGCCACCGACAGGAACGGCGTCTTGTACGCCGGAACATCACCCGACGGCAAAGTATACCGGATCGAAAAAGGCAAAGCTACCGAATATTTCGCGCCCAAGACCCGTTATATCTGGTCTCTTGCCACCGGCTCCGACGGCGCGCTATATGTAGGCACCGGCGATCAAGGCAAGATATATCGTGTTACTTCCCCTGGCGCGGGCGAGCTGTATTACGATACGGGCCAATCCCACGTCACCGGCTTGGCCGTGGATGCGCAAGGCCGCCTGCTCGCCGGCACCGAACCGAACGGCATTCTCTATCGTGTCTCGGCCAAGGACAAAGCCTTCGTGCTTTACGATGCCAGCTTGCCCGAGATCCGCTCCATCATCCCCCAGCCCGATGGCACCGTGTATGTGGCCGCGTTGGGCGGCTCGCTGGCCAAGCGCGCACAGGCCGCCACGCAAGCCGCCCAGTCCGGGACCGGCAGCGCAGTCAACGTACCCACCGCGCCCCAATCGGTAACCGTGGAAGCCCAGGAGGTACAGCCCGGAGCTGAAATCAAAGCGCAGGCCGATCCGACCAGACAGGCGCAGCCGGCTCCCACGCCGCAAGTGACCACGCAGTTCACGCCCGCCCCCGATCTTACCGGCGTCGAGCGCTCGGCTATTTACCGCATCAA
This sequence comes from Bryobacteraceae bacterium, assembly GCA_049516155.1. Classification (GTDB taxonomy): domain Bacteria; phylum Acidobacteriota; class Terriglobia; order Bryobacterales; family Bryobacteraceae; genus Bog-159. Next base: position 19,612 of record JBEKTJ010000140.1, on the reverse strand, counting down.
TCCGGATAACACGGTCGAGACCTTGTGGAGTTCCAAGGAGGAGAATGCTTACGACCTTCTGGCGCTCCCCAATCAGCTTCTGTTTTCGACCGACACCAACGGGCGCATCTATGGCCTTTCACACGACCGCAAGATCACGCTGGTCTTGCAGACCAACGAAGGCGAGGCCACCCGGTTGCTTCCCTCGGCCGGCTCCGTGCTGGTGGCTACTGGCGATATGGGCCGCATCTACCGATTGGGCGAAGGTCCCGGCGTCTCCGGCTCTTACGAATCGCCCGTGCACGATGCCGGCGCCGCGGCACGCTGGGGCAGCTTGAGCTGGCGCGCCGAGACAGCGCTTTCCACCGGCCTGGTGTTCCGCACGCGCTCCGGTAATTCCGCGAAACCGGACAAGACCTGGAGCGATTGGTCTGCCCCGCTGCATGACGCAGCGGCCTCCGGCATCGCCAGCCCCAATGCCCGTTACATTCAATGGAAGGCTGAGTTTTCCGGGACCGGCGGAGTAACTCCTGTTCTGGACAATGTAACTCTGGCTTATCTGCCGCAGAACTCGCCGCCTATCGTGCGCAGTATAAATGTGACGCTGCAAATGGCGTCCGCCTCCGCGCGGGGCAACCAGCAAGCTTCCATCGCGCCTTATACCGTCACTGTGACCGACACAGGCGATGCCAGCGCCTCCGCGCCCGCCGGCACGCCCACCCAGACGCTTTCGCGCGCCGCCGCGCAACAGATCGCGATAAGTTGGCAGGCCGAAGACCCGGACGGTGACCGCTTGGTCTACAACCTCTATTTCCGCGCGGACGACGAGCGCCGTTGGATGCTGCTGAAGGGCGACTTGCACGACAATGCCTTCACCTTCGACAGCGACGTACTGGCCGACGGCAAATACTACTTCCGCGTGCTCGCCTCGGACCGCGAAGTGAATCCCCCCTCCACCGCACGCGACGCGGATCTGACCAGTGCTCCGGTGATGATCGATAATACGCCGCCCGTCGTGACTCTCGGCGCGGTTCGCCGGAGCGGCGCGACGGCCGCGGTGGAATTCGAAGCGCGCGACGCCGCCTCGCCCCTGCGCCGCTGCGAGTACTCGCTGGACGCCACAGGCTGGGTGCCGCTCGAAGCCGCCGACGGCGTGATCGACTCGCAGCAGGAGAAGTTCGTGCTGTCGCTCGACAAGTTGACGCCGGGGGAGCACTTGGTCGTAATACGAGTGCTGGACAGTGCTAATAATGCGGGGCTGGCGAAGGTTGTGCTGCACTGATGTCGGTACACCCGTGTGCGCCTGACCATCGTTACTGTGGAATGGAATCTATCAATTCTCGCGCGATGCGCAGTACATCGTCCTGCCTCTTTCAGGGCGCCCAGGATGTCGTCTAAACGAATCTTATCACCGCGCAGTTTGCGTACGTCCTGGGAGCGCTCCTGGAAGCGCCTTGATAGGTCGTCCTTCCGCCGTTCCCTTACGCGGGCCTTGAAGTCGATCCTCAGGATCGCCTCCGTAGTGGCGAGCAGTTCGAACATAATTAGCAGTTCCAGTTGGCCGGTCTGCTCCGCGAAGAACCCCTCAACTTCTCGCCGCGTGAGACCGGTGAGTGGCAACTCATGCGCGCGAAGGGAACTAACACTGATGCCGCCGCCAAGTGTGTTGATTCGAAGGATTCGTTCACTCTCTTCTCGGAGCAGGGCCGTTTGGAACTCAAACCAGCGCCACACGGAGTCGATATCTGGATCCTCGCGAGGCTCGAACGCTCCTGTCATGGCAGCGGTAGCATAACGCATTCCAGAGCGTACCTCAAAGATTCCGGGTCGAGTGGCGCCGTTCTCAGATGCGGAACGCGCTGAAAGACCACGGCCCACTCGCTGTCCCCGCCTTGCATACTCCTAATCAGCGTGACCAAGTCACGCCCGCCGTTAATGTCCACCCGTCCCGCGGCTCCGACTACTAACACGCCCTTCGGACGAAATTCCACGCGCTCGCCGCCAACAGTTCGAGCGCTGGAATCGTGTACGTCCCGATGTAATCTTCCGTGGCCTCCACATCGTAAGTACGCACAGTGACGGCCTTGGATTCGATGGATTCCCGGAGCATGCTCCTAACGAGCGCGTAAAGGCCTTCGACCAACCGGACCCAATTATCCCTTTTCGCTTGCCAGTCAATCGGCGGCCCGGCCGCCTGCTCTTTTCTGCGAAGGAACTCGGTCGACTGATCGCCCATAATCCTCCACCATACCGCTCCATTGCCTCGGGGCCTTATCGGCGTGCATCCGCGTCCATCACCGGCCAAAATCAGTTTTTGATCCGCCCCATCATCTGATACCCGAATCAAAGCAGTACCCGTCACCACCTCCCCCCACCGCCGCCGGAAACACCGCGTCATCCGCCCCATACCTTCCCCCCGCCACCGCCTCAATGGTCGGAAGATACTGGTGATGCCATACCATAGGGTGTCCTCTAAACGATTGGAACGTAAGGCCTTTAGTGAACAAGTGCAATGAACACTCAATGAAAACGGATAGAAGCGGGCGGGTAAGGGTCTCGTTCAGTCTTTAGCCTCTCGAACCACCTACCCGCACCTAAACGTCTCGCACCGAGAGTTATATGCAACCGCCATAGCCGCAAAAGCGGAGCGCCGCGACGGTTCCCTTGGGGCCGCCCCACATTTAACTTGCCGGTTGGTGGCAATTGCGCTAGGCTTAAGAATTCTAGCTTAAATGTACAGGATATTACGTCTAATTGTGCCGAATAAGGCCAGTTAATTTTTCGATTGCGATGCCCGAACCCGCATCACAGACCGGCGAACTCGCGGACGCGCGCCTCATGATCGCAGAGCTAAGCCAAGAACAGCGGCTCTACCGTGAGTTATTTGAAAACAGCTTGGGTCTGATGTGCATTCACGACCTGGATGGCGTTCTGCTGATTGTCAATCCGGCCGCGGCGCAGTCGCTCGGCTTCCGCCCGGAAGAGGGCGTTGGCGTGAATATGAAGCGGTTCCTGGCGCCACCGGTCCAGCCTCTGTTCGACGCCTATCTGGATCGCATCAGGCGGAATGGCAGCGATTCGGGGCTCATGCGTTTGGTGGCCCGCGACGGAAGCGAACGCATCTGGCTTTACCGGAACGCCCTGTATGAGGAGCCTGGCGCGCCGGCGCGCGTGCTAGGGCACGCGCAGGACATCACCGCACGGGTGCGCGCCGAAGAGGCATTGAAGGACAGCGAGCGGCGATTTCGCAGCATGGCCGATACGGCACCCGTGTTTATTTGGATCTCCGACGCCGGGGGACAATGTGAATTCGTAAATAAAGCCTGGTTGGATTTTTCCGGCCGCACGCTGGAGCAGGAACTGGGAGCCGGCTGGGCGGAAGGCTTGCATCCCGAGGATCGGGAACGCGGCTTGGCCGATTATGCGAGGACCCTAGCCGCGCGCGAGGGCTTCCGAGCTGAATATCGCATGCGCCGGGCCGACGGCGAATACCGCTGGATCCTAAACACGGGAACGCCGCGTCACGATTCTACCGGCCGGTTCGCGGGCCACATCGGCTCCTGCCTGGACGTGACCGACAACCGGCAGGATCGCGAGGCGCTCCGGGCGGCGCGCGACGAGTTGGCCGTGCGCGTTGCGGAACGCACGGCCGAACTGTTGCTGACGAACGAAGCGTTGCGCCAATCCGAACAACATTATCAGGTGCTAACGAATCTGGCCCCGGTGGGCATCTTTCGCACGGATGCTAGCGGACGCTGCCTTTACCTCAACGAAAGAGCCTGCCAGATTTGCGGCATCCGCTCCGACGAAGCGGGCCAAGGCCCGTGGGATCGCATTCTGGAACCGGACGATCGGGTCCGGCTTGCGGCGGAATGGCGCAAGGTGGTGAAGGGCGGTGAGCCGGGTTCCCTGGAGCACCGCATCGTGCGGCGAGACGGCTCGACGGTCTGGGCTCTGACTCATTTCGCCGCTGAACGCGGAGCCGCGGGCGACGTTACCGGGTGCATCGGTACCGTGGCCGATATCACCGACCGGCAGCGCGCGGAGGAGGAAACCCGCAAGCTGGAGGCACAGGTGCAACACGCCCAGCGCCTGCAAAGCCTCGGCATACTCGCCGGAGGACTGGCGCACGATTTCAATAATCTGCTCACCATAATCTTGGGTAATGCGCGGATTGCCCGTCTGGATCTGCCGCCGGGATCGACGGCAGTGGAGCATCTGGCCGAGATCGAGACAGCTACCAGCAGGGCGGCGGAGTTAACCAACCAAATGCTGGCATATTCGGGCAAGGGCCGGTTTACGTTGCAGGCCGTGGACCTGTCGCGGGTGGCGGATGAAATCGCGAACCTACTACGGACGATCATCACCAAGAAGACGGCGATACAATTCAACCTGCGGAGCGATCTGCCGGCGATCGAAGCCGACCCAGCCCAGATCCGGCGGATCGTGATGAATCTGATCACCAACGCGGCGGAGGCTATTGGCGAGGGGGATGGGATCATCGGAATTTCGACCGGCGTGGCGGAGGCCGATCGCAGTTACCTCTCCAGCACGTACTTCGACGACAATTTAGCCGCTGGCCGTTACGTGTATCTGGAGGTTTCGGATACTGGATGCGGCATGAGCCCGGAGACGCAGGCGAAGATTTTCGATCCATTTTTTACCACGAAATTCACCGGGCGGGGACTAGGGTTGGCCGCGGTGATCGGCGTGGTGCGGGCGCATCGGGGAGCACTCAAGGTTTCGAGCGAGCCGGGCCTTGGATCCACGTTCCGGTTATTGTTTCCGGGTACGGACAAGACCGGAGATCTTCCCGCGGAACAGCCTGCGGAATTCCGGGCAAGGCACGGCAGGGGAACGATACTGGTAGTGGACGACGAATCGGGGATGCGCAGCCTGGCGGGCGCGATTCTGGAGAGCTCCGGTTTTAGGGTCCTGACCGCGTGCGATGGCGGCGATGCCATTCGGGTATTCGAGCGGCATGCGGGGGACGTAGCTGCCATTGTGCTCGACTTAACGATGCCGGTGATGAACGGCGAGGAAGCCGCGGTCGAATTGCGTCGTATCCGGGTGGACGTCCCGATCATTCTCTCGAGCGGGTATAGCGAGCATGAGGTAGCTGCGCGCTTCGCCGGCAAAGGGCTGGCCGGGTTTCTGAAGAAACCGTACGAGCCCGCCGAACTTACCGAGGCGCTGCAGAGGGTGCTCGAGCCGCGCGCGGTTAGGTAGGTCTTTTTGAAGGATAGGGTCGGCCAGCGGCCTGTAGTGTTGGCTCCGAACTTGGAGCCGACCGCCCCCAAGCACAGCTCCTCCTGATAAACTGAATTCAGAAAGCGCAAGCCCCCAACCCCCGTGAACCCGCCAGTCATCGGTCCGGAACTCGATCGCGAGCCCAAGCTGCCCGGCAAGCAAGCCCGCCGCGAAGACGTCAAATTCGCCGCCGGTAAGATTGCCGTCTTCCAATACGGCGGCGTCCTGATCTTCCTGTTCTTGATTACCGGCTTCTGGAACCTGCAGGTCCAAAACCCGCAACTGTACAACGAGCAGGCCGAGCGCAACCGCATCAAGTCCCTGCCCATTCCCGCGCCGCGGGGCAAAATCCTGGATCGCGATGGGCGCGTCATCGTCGACAACCATTCCTCCTACAGCCTCATCCTCACGCGCGAAACACTGAAGGCCGAACATCTGCGCCCCATCGCCGATGGATTGAACCTGGATTACGAGGACTTGGCTGCGCGCGTGCAGCGCTACACCTCGCGGCCCAAATACGACCCCATCATCATCAAAGAGGAACTCACACCCGCCGACCTGGCATTTGTCGAATCGCACCGCGATTTCTTTCCCGAAATGGAGCTGATCCACGCGCAGCGCCGGCTCTACCCGCAAAACGGGTTTGCCGCGCATGCCATCGGCTACACCGGTGAGATCAGCGAGCAGGAATTGGATTCGCCCGATTACGCGAAGTACACCCAAGGCGCGGTGATCGGCAAGTTCGGCATTGAGCGGCAGTATAACGATACACTCATGGGCGTGGATGGCGAACGCCAGGTGGTGGTGGATAACCGCGGCAAGACCCGCGAAACGCTGGCCAACAAGGAAGCGGTTCCGGGGAAAGACCTGCAGCTTACGCTCGACCTGGATCTGCAGGCCGTGGCCGAGCTGGCTATGGAAGGCAAGAACGGCGCGGTGGTGGCCATGGATCCGCGCACGGGGGAAGTGCTGGCGATGGTCAGCCGGCCCACTTTCGATCCCAACAAATTCGCTGTGCGCATCAAGTCTACCGACTGGCGGGAAATCGCCGATAACCCCGATCATCCCCTGCTGAATCGCGCCATTCAGGCGCAAGATGCGCCCGGATCCACATTCAAGCCGATCGTGGCCATTGCGGGACTTGAATCCGGCGCTATCGACGATCAGTACACGGTGCATTGCGCTGGTGGAGCATCGTTTTACGGTCATTATCATAAGTGCCACTTGAAGTCCGGCCATGGCGCCGTCTCTCTGCATCGAGGCATCGTGCAATCGTGCGATGTATATTTCTACAATGTGGGCGACCGCACTGGAATCGATAAGATCGCCTTTTATGCGAATCAAGCCGGACTCGGACAAAAGACGGGCATCGACCTGCCGCACGAAGCCGAGGGTGTAGTGCCATCCTCGGCCTGGAAGATCCGCAACTTCCGCGAGAAATGGTACGCCGGCGAAACTATTTCGGTGGCCATTGGGCAAGGCGCTGTAACGGTAACTCCATTGCAGTTGGCGGCGGCATATAGCTGGCTGATCAATGGCGGCGTCTGGCATCAGCCGCATCTGGTGAAGGGCGGCAAGTACCGGGAGCACAGTTGGCCGATCTCGCCGGATAATGTTGCCAAAGTTATCTATGGCACCTGGGGCGTGGTGAACGAGGGCGGCACGGGCGGGCGCGCACAGCTTCCGGGCCTGAACGTGTGCGGCAAGACGGGAACCGCCCAGCTTGCGTCCGACGAATTTCTGAAGGGCAAAAAGGGGAAGGAGTACGCGAACAACGCCTGGTTCGTGGGTTTCGCGCCGCGCGAGGCGCCGGAAATAGTGGTGGTGGCATTGTTCGAGCACGGCGCGGAAGGCCCGCTGGCGGCTCCCATCTCGCGCGACGTGTTGAAGGCTTACTTCGATAAGAAGGCGCGTTTGGCGGCCGATACGGAGACGCGGCGACGCGGCGACGCGGAGAATAAGACATCCGAGTTTCTTCGCTTCGGCTTACCCGTTCCGGCGGTCCCGCCACCCCAACGCGAATCGCCGCTTATCGAAGCAGCATACTTCAGCTCGGATGACCAGGAAGCAGGGATCGCCGCGTCGCCGCGTCGCCGTGTCTCCGCGTCTCTCCCCTCTCAACAATGACCCGTTACCTCCGCCCACGCGACCTCGACTGGCCTTTGCTGATCATCTCCTTGATTATCTGTGGCGTAGGCGTGCTGCAAATCTACAGCGCCACGCGCGGCACGGTCTGGCAAGAGGCTTGGTGGAAGCAGATCGTCTACATCGCAGCCGGGCTGCTGCTGATGTGGCTGGCAGTGGTCATCGATTACCACACCATGATGAACCACGTCTTCCCGCTGTACGGTTTATCCGTGGCGGCCCTGCTCGGAGTTCTATTGATCGGCAAGCAGGCGTTCGGTTCGCGGCGCTGGATCCCGGTGGCGGGCGGCTTTCATTTGCAAGTGTCGGAATTCGTGAAACTGGTGATAATATTGTTGGTAGCACGATTCCTGACGGAGCTGAAGACTGAGGATCTGGAAGGCCGCGATATGGCGAAAATCGCGGGGTTGGTGCTGGTGCCGATGGCTCTGGTGATGAAACAGCCGGACTTGGGAACGGCCCTAACCTACGTGCCCGTTCTGATGGTAGGGATGTTTTTGGCCGGCATGCGCCGGAAGTATTTGGTAGCTATCGGCGTAATCATCTTGCTGGTGCTACCGGTTGGTTGGACTGTTTTAAAGGATTATCAGAAGGCGCGATTGGTCAGCTTCTTGGATCCCGACCACGATCCGCGCGGTAACGGGTACCAGTTGATCCAATCCAAGATTGCAGTCGGCGCCGGCGGTATGTGGGGTAAAGGAGTGACGAAAGGCTCCCAGACGCAGCTTCGGTTCCTCCCTGTTCCGCATACCGATTTCATCTTCTCGGCGTTTGCCGAAGAGCATGGATTCGTCGGCGTGATCGTGGTGTTGGCATTGTATTTCGTGTTGATCATGCAGATTGTGCAGAACGCGCAAACCGCCTCGGATAAAGCCGGGATGTATATCTGCATGGGCGTAGCCTCATTGCTTTTGTTTCATGTGCTGGTGAACGTGGGGATGGTAGTGGGCCGGATGCCTGTCACCGGAATTCCGCTGCCCCTGATGAGCGCCGGCGGGTCGAGTGTGTTGTCGAATTTCCTGATGTTGGGGCTGGTCAATAATGTCCGGCTCAGAAGATTTGTAAATTAAACGAGATTTGTTTGGGAGCCGTTTGAGACTCCCGGAGGGCAAACGCGCACGATGCGCACCCTCCGGCGCCGATACCGCCGCGAGCGTAAGCGGGTGGATGCGGCGATGAGGAGTGGTTCCCCGGCCGGTGGCACAGGTTTCGGCTTGTGTTTTGCACAATGGCACCCCGGCCAGCGTGAGCTTCTTACATGTCCTTTGGCGCTCGAGCCCGGTTCGCAGGGCGCCGCTTGAGACCCACGCAGGGTAGCCGCTTTCCTTCCGCACCGGTTCGGGCCGGTTCCCAACGGAGGAGAAAGTAAATGTCAAAAGAGTTAATTGTTTCGGCGAATCGCCATGAAACCCGGGTGGCGGTCCTCGAAGACGATCAGGTTGTCGAAGTCTATTATCAGCGCGAAAAAGAATATTCCCTGGCCGGCAGTATTCATAAAGGCCGCGTGACGCGCGTGCTTCCGGGCATGCAATCGGCTTTCGTGGATATCGGGTTGGATCGCGACGCGTTTCTTTACGTGTCCGATTTCTTCGAGGACAACGACGAGTACGACAAGATCGTAACCAGCGTCGAAGAGAAGGTCCTGAAGATGGAAAAAGGGCCGGTGGCCGTGCCGCCTCTCGCCCCAATCGATACCCCGGCTGAAGCCCCGCCAGTTGCGCTGCCCGCGCCCGAGCCGTCCGCCGAAGCGTCGCGCGTTTCTGCTGTTCCGTCGGTCGCGGTGGCCGCTGCGCCCGCACCGGGAGAATTTGTGCGCCGCAACGACGAGCGCGACCGGCGCGGCGGCCGGCGTGGGCGGCGGCGCCGGCCCAAGGGGCGCGGCTTGCCCGAATCGAAGTATTTCTCGCCCGGTGCGCAGGGCGCCGCCGGCCCGCCGCCAGCCCCCGAAGAGCCCGTACAAGCTGAGCCGGAGACGGTGGCAGATGCGGGGAATGTGGCTGAAGATCTCGTGGTGCTCCCAGGCGAATCGCTCGCCAAATACCGGGGCGAAACTTCGCCCGCCGCTCCGGAGGTTATGGAATTTTCCGTCGCGGTCGAAATCCCCGAATTTGCGGAGACTACGGCGCTCGTGGAGCCGGCCGAAACTCCCGAACCGGCCGAAGCTCCCCCAGCCGTAGTGGAGCCCGCGGCACCCGAATTGATCGAAGAGATCGAAACCGAGGAACCGGCAGAAGCAGCCGAAACTCCCGAATCCGTCGCATCGAGCGAGCTTGCCGAAGCCGAGCCTGCGGAAGCGGACCTGACGGAAGCCGAGGCGGCGGAAGCGGCGCCTGCCGAGGACGACCAGCTTGGTCCCGAGCCTGCCCGCATACCCACTAGCCTGACCGCTACTCTTCGCGAGCACGGCGGACGTTACCCGCACCGCCTTTCCCGCCGGATGCGACGCCGCGGCCGTCCCGATGGCGATACTCAACCCGCGGGCCAGGCGCCGCCGCAGGCGGGGGAGGCGCTTCCGCCCGTCGTGCGCAAGCAGGAATCCCGCCCAGAGGCGCGGCCCTCCGTCCGCCAGGAAACCGTCCGTAGCGAGAAATCCGCGACGCCTTCCATCAGCGACCTGCTGCGCGAAGGCCAGGAAATCATCGTCCAAATCGCCAAAGAACCCCTAGGGCAAAAGGGCGCGCGCATCACCTCCCACATCGCCCTGCCTGGCCGTTTCCTGGTCTACATGCCGACCGTCGACCACATCGGCGTCTCGCGCAAGATTCCGTCGGACGATGAGCGCATGCGCCTGAAGCGCGTACTGCAATCCAACCGCACCGGCATTCCGGGCGGCTACATCGTGCGCACCGCCGGCGACGGGCGCAGCGAAGAAGAACTACGCGCCGACATGCTCTTCCTCTACAATCTCTGGCTGGATATGCGCCAGAAGGCCGAGAAGCGCCCCGCCCCCGCGCTGATCCATCACGATCTGGATGTCGTCGAGCGCATCCTGCGCGACCAGTTCACCAGCACGTTCAAAAGCGTCTGGGTCGATAACGAAGAAGTCTACGAAAATGTGCTGGGTTTCGTGCAGCGCTTCCAGCCGGCGCTGGTCACGCGCATCAAGCTGTATACCCGCGCCAACCCCATCTTCGACGAGTACGGCATTACCGCGGAACTCGAAAAAGCGCTCCGCCCGAAGGTATGGCTGAAGACCGGCGGCCACATCGTCATCAATCAAACGGAGGCGCTGGTGGCCATCGACGTGAACACCGGCAAATACGTGGGCAAGTCGAACCGCCTGGAAGACACAATCGTCAAGACCAATACCGACGCCATCAAGGAAATCGTGCGCCAGATCCGTCTTCGCGATTTAGGCGGCATCATCGTGGTCGATTTCATCGACATGGATGAGCGCAAGAACCGCCAGAAAGTGATGCAGGTGCTGGAAGAGGCAATGCGCGCCGACCGCGCGCCGTACAAGATTCTGCAGTTCAACGATTTCGGATTGGTGGCGATCACACGCAAGCGCGTGAAGCAGAGCCTGGAGCGCACGTTGTGCATTCCGTGTACCTACTGCGAAGGATCGGGCTACGTGAAGAGCGTGCAAACCGTGATTGGCGAGATCCTGGTGGAAGCCCAGAAGATCGCGCGCGCGGTGGAAGGCAACGACGTGATGCTGCGCGTCAACCCGGAAGTGGCCAAGGTGCTGAAGTCCAACCAGAATTCCTATTTGCAGGAGATTGAAGAGATTCTGGGACGCACGGTGCTGGTGAAGAGCGATGCGCTGCTGCATCAGGAAAAATTCGATTTGGCGTAGTGCGCCGGTTCGTCGGCATTTGTTGGCGAATCGACGACCTGCGCGATTGGATGAACAAACGCTTCGATGGGGTCGAGGGTCGCCTGGAACGAATCGAAAGCCTACTGACGGATCATGACCGCCGCATTACTATTCTCGAAGAACGCACCTCCCCGCTCCACTGCTGATTCAATGAGAAAAATGTTAGTTAGCTGGCCGCGGCACTAGCCAGCTTCTCGTGTTGCGCACGCGCGGCCTTCGGTTGATATTCGCCTGCGACGGCCCGGAAGCCGATCGCCAGCCGGTTCCACCCGTTGATGGCGACGATCGCGATGGTCAGGTTGGACAATTCCTCATCGGTAAATTGCTGGCGGGCCTCGGCGAATACGTCGTCGGGAGCGTGCCCCTCGGCGATGCGTGTGATGGCTTCGGTCCACGCCAGAGCGGCCCGTTCACGATCGGTGTAGAAGGGCGCTTCGCGCCACGCGCTGAGGCAGTAAAGGCGCTGCTCAGTCTCACCCGCGGCGCGCGCGTCCTTGGTATGCATGTCGATGCAGTAAGCGCAACCATTGATTTGGGAAGCGCGCAGCCGCACCAACTCCAGCAGCGGCGGCTCCAGGTGCGATGAGTCGCGGATATACGCTTCGAGGGCGGCCATGGCCCGATACGCGCCAGGGGCGGCTTTGTACATATCTAAACGCGGTTGCATAGAGGCTCCTTCTATTTTCAGGATAGAGCGGAATTGGGCTTGGCGGCACGGGGCGGGGTGGACTTCGGGCGCGGGTACATGCGTCAAACCCAATCTGCTGCAATACCGGCGGCGTGGGAACAATGGGATTTCAGTTCGATTAGTCTGGGTGGCGGGGAGTCTTGACAGCCCGGGCTGGCCGATCTAGCCGTGGGTGGACAGATTTGTTGGAACACCCAAAGCGATACGTACTCGTACCTTGCAAGTTATTGATTCTATATCCGAGCGCGTGGCGAATTTCGGCCTGTTTTGCAACAAAAAACCGCTACTTCATTATTCCTGTAGGACCGCAGACACGGCAGGGTGCTTGACCGTTTTGGGGATGGGGGCCAGGCGATGACTGTCGATGCGTGGCCGAGTCCTTGGAGAGGCAAACTCCGCCGAGGCTGAACCGATTTATTTGAAACATTTGTCGTGGGATTTGTTTTTGGTTCTATCTGCTGGTATTATTACCAGCAGATGACAAATGCGGAGATTTTGCCTCCCAGCGGGCCGGACGCTGCCGAACTGCGCCGCCGGGGGCGGCGGCTCTTAGCCCGCTTCCAACTCCCGGACGGCGCGCTTCCGGGATCACTGGCGCTCTCCCGTCGCCGCTGCGGTAAACCTTCCTGTCATTGCGCCGACGCGGAGGGCCATCCGCTCTGGACCCTCACGTTTATGACCGGCGGCAGGAAGCGTGTCGAGGCCGTTCCCGCCGATTGGATCGATGTGGTTCGTCCGCGAGTGGAAGCGGGCCGACACTTCAAGGAAGCCGCCGCCGAACTGTTGCGGATCAACGCCCAGCTTTTGGTGCTGGCCCGGAATCAGCGCACGCGTCCCTCCCCCCGTCCCATTTCATCGCCGCCCTAGAAGGACGAGAGCCATGTCTCAACAGCCGTCGGCACGTGCGGAGCCCGCGATACCGCCCACGCGGCCTGTCTTGGCCGATGATCCCCCGCGCTTCTTGTTGCTGGAGCGGGAAGTGGAGATTGAGTACCGTCCACACATGTTGGAGGCGCTGCAAAGCAAGGTGGATGCCTGCGCCGCCACGGTGCGTGGTACGACGCCTGTATGTCCGCAATGCGGGCAGCCCATGCGCCGCCAAGACACACGGGAGGTCTCCTGGCTGGCGCGATGCGGATGCTTGCCTGCTCCCGTGTCGCGTTACCGCTGCCCGCCGTGCCGCTATGAGTGGCCCGCTGCTGGCTCTGCTAGCCACTGTGGCGCCGTATCCTCTAGCGGCACGTCTGGCTGAACTGCTGTTGGGCGTCTCCATCAGTCCCATGGGTATTTGGCGGGTGGCGCAGCGGTTGGGCGAAGCCGCGGCGCATCATACGGATGCTCTGAGCCGGTATCATGCCGACAGCCGCAGTATCGGCGCACCCACGCAGGCGGCTCCCTCGGCTGTAGTGTTGGGAGTAGATGGCTGCAGCTTGGGAATGCAGGTACGTGCCACGCGGCGGCGGCGTCAGAACGGCGAACCCCTGCCACCCCTGCCCCTCGTGGAGGACGGTCATTTCCGGGAGGTCAAGACGGGCGTCTTGCCGCTGCCCAGCGAGCGGGTGGAAACTTCCCCCGGAAGGCGCTCGGTGGTGCGCCGGTTTCTGGTGACCTGCCTGGGGGACGCCGACGCCATTTTCGCGCGCCTGTATGCGCAACTGCGGGAGTTGGGGTGGGTGGGCGCCCACACCGTGGTAGTCATTGTCGGCGATGGCGCGGAATGGATCTGGAATCGCGCCAGCATGTTTGTGCGCCGTTGTGAAATTCTCGATTTTTGGCACGCTCTGGAACACGCCTGGGGATTTGCGCAACTGCGCTACGGGGAAGGCTCCGCCCAAGCCGACCGTTGGGTGCATGCCATCGCCGAGGATCTGCGGGCCGGAAAGGTGCAAGAAGTCATCGCCAGACTGAAGCGTGTGCGGTCGAAAACACCGGAGTTGCGCGCGAGCTTGCAGGCGCTCATCCGCTACCACAGTGAAAACGCCGGGCGCATGCGCTATGACGAGTATCTGCGCCTAGGCTATGGGATCGGAAAGCGGCGCCGTGGAGAGCGCCCATAAACAGGTCGTGCATGCGCGCTTTCGCCAGGCTGGCATGCGCTGGAGCGAAGCGGGAGCCCGTCGTCTGCTGGCATTGCGTCTACTGTTGTTGAATGAGGACTGGGCCCTGTTGGACCGCCTGCGCATGGTTTCCATCGCCTAACCACCTATCGCAGACCGCCCGCCGTTGACCTCCGTCTGGCGATGCGCCATGCTCGGGTCATGCCCCGTCACTCTGCGGTGAAAGTTCCCGCCGACCTTCGCGCCCCGTCTGGAAGCGGCGCGGCTCGATTTGCTGGCGCTGTTTCGTGAATGGATCTGACACCCTATGAGATTCCGCAGCGATTGATGCGACAGCTCTTTGAGCTGGATGCCGACTACGCGGAGGCCCTCTGGGCTCTGGATCAAGCTCCCGGCGCCCTGGATGTCAAGGTCATCCTCCGCGATACGCTGGCCGCTCTGGAACGGTTACCGGCGGCCTCTACGCGATTCAAGAAGAATCTTCCTCCGCGCGCTCACCCTCGCTTAGCCCAACTGGAAGTCTCGGTTCGCCAGAGCCTTCTCCCGGCCGAAGCCTACAGCATGGTCCCAGGCCGCGATCCCCAGAACGGTTAAGCACTCGCTGCTGGGGCGGTTCCGATGATAATCCGGCCGGTATGTCGTCTCAAGCGGTTGGCGACGTTTGCTGCCTGCGAGGGCCGCCGCCGGCTGCGAGCCTAATGCCAGAAACTCTGTCAGTGATCCCGCTCGGTAATCAACTCCGTCACGCTATACAACGCCCGCTGATACGGTGACTCTGGAAATTCCCCAATAATCCCGCGCGCCTTCTCCGTAAACGCCTGCGCCCGCTCCTTCACCCGCGAGATGCCCTGATACCGCTCCACCATCGCCAGAATCTGCGGGAACGGCACGCGATCGTAGTTGCGGTCGCGCAGGATGGTTTCCACGCGGCGGCGCTCCTCGCCGGATGCCTGCTCTAGCGCATACACCAGCGGCAGCGTCACTTTGCCCTCGCGCAGATCGTTGCCCACCGGCTTGCCCAGCACCTTTTCGCGCGAGGTGAAGTCGAGCAGGTCGTCCACCAGTTGGAAAGCCATGCCCAGGTTCCAGGCGTAATCGCCCAGCCGCTCCTCCGTTTGCGAATCCGCGCCCGCGACCAGCGCGCCCAGCTTCGCGCAGACCGAGAACAGGCACGCGGTTTTGCGGTCCACCAGCTCCATGCAGTCGGCTTCGGTCACTTCGATGCGACCGATGCGCTCAAGCTGCAGCAACTCGCCCTCGACCATCATCTGGGTCAACCCGATCAGCAGGTCCAACACGTGGAAGTTGCGCTCGCGCAGCGCCACCTGGAAGGCTTCCATATACAGCCAGTCGCCCGCCAGCACTGAGGTATGGTTGCCCCACTGCGCGTTGGCCGAAGGACGACCGCGGCGCGTGCGCGCGTCGTCGATTACGTCGTCATGCACCAGCGTGGCGGCATGGATAATCTCGACCACCGCGCCCAGGTGGATGGCACTCGCGCTGGCATGCTCCAACGGGCCGCCGATCAGTTTCGAAGCCAGCAGCAGCAGCGACGGCCGCAGCCGCTTGCCGCCGCTCTCCTGCAAATACTGGCCGATCTGGGTGACCACCTCCACCGACGCGACGGTCTCGACGCTGATCTCTTTTTCCACGCGCTCCAGATCGTCGTGGATCAGGTCGAAGATCTCCTTGCCGGTGATGACTTGCCCTAGCTTGCCCAGGTTCATTGGAAGCTAACAGTTTAGCATCAGCCGTTCGAAGTTCTCCGTGGTGACCTCGGCGATGCGCTCGGGCGTAGTGCCGCGCACCTCGGCCAGGCGGCGCGCGGTCTCCACCATGAAGGCCGGCTCGTTGCGTTTGCCGCGCTTTGGGACGGGCGCGAGATAAGGCGCGTCGGTCTCGATCAGCAGCCGGTCCTCGGGCGCCAGGCGCGCGGCTTCGCGCAGTGCTTCCGCCTTGGGAAACGTGAGCACGCCGCCGAAACTGAGATAGAAGCCGAGATCCAGCGCCTGGCGGGCCTCCTCCGGGCCGCCGCTAAAACAATGGATGATGCCGCCCGTGGCGCAGCGCCATGCGCTGCCATCCCGCAACACTTGCAGCGTATCATGCCAAGCTTCGCGGGTATGAATCACGATGGGCTTCCCTGCCCTGCCCGCCAGCTCCAACTGTTGGATGAAGACGTCGCGCTGCACGTCGCGCGGGGAGAAATCGTAATGGTAGTCGAGGCCGATTTCGCCTATGGCCAGCACTTTCGCGTCGGCGGCCAGCGCTTCCAACGCCGTGAACGTCTCGGGCGTGGCTTTCGCCGCGTCGTGCGGATGCACGCCTATGGTCGCGTAGATGAAGCTATGCTCGCGGGCCAGACGTAAGGCGGCTTCGAGATCCGGCGGACCATCACCCGTGCCGATCGCCATCATGCGCTCGACACCGGCCGCGAGGGCGCGCGCGATGACTTCGTCGCGGTCCGGGTCGAACTGCTTGTCATCCAGGTGGCAATGAGAATCGGTTAGCTTCACTTGAGGCGCGCCCCGATGGGAACGTCCTCCAGAAAGCCGGCCAGCGCCGGTTTGCCGCCTTCGATGGAACCGGCTACGATCATCCCGTTCGATTCGATGCCGCGCAGTTTGCGTGGCTGCAGGTTGGCGACGATCACCACTTTGCGGCCGATCAGCTCTTGGGGCGTGTAGGTTTCGGCGATGCCGGCCACGATGGTGCGCGGCTGCGGCTCGCCGATATCCACCTTCAAGTGAAGCAGCTTGTCGGAGCCTTTAACCGGCTCTGCGGAAATCACTTGGCCGACGCGCATATCGACCTTGATGAAGTCGTCGATGGCGATGCGATCCGCGATGGAGGCGGCAGTTGTAGCGGGCCCCGCCGTCTTCCCCAACATGATGTTCTGCTCTTCCGTGACGCGAACTTCGAGTTCCTGCATTTTCGTGATGGCTTCTTTGGCCTCAATGCGCGGAAAAACGGCGGCGATTGCCCCGATTTTCTGACCGGCTGGCAACTGGCCCCACGCAAGTGTATCGAGGCGCATGGATTCCAGCGGCTCGGTCATGCCAAGTTGGGCCCAGATCTTCGCCGTGGATTCCGGGAGTACCGGCGACAATAATACAGTGGCGATACGTAGCGCTTCGGCGGCGGTGTAGAGGGTGGCGTCCAGATCGGCCTGCGCCTCCGGCTGCCGCGCCATTTTCCACGGCGCGCGCTCGACGATGAATTTATCGAGCCTGGAGAGCAGCACCCAGATGGCCTCCAAGCCGCGCGTGAATTCGAACGTATCGAAAGCCGCAACCGCGTCCGCGATAGTTTGCCGGGCCGCGTCGGCTATGGGCTCCACCGTGCCGGACGGAATCGTGCCCGCGCGATACTGTCCAATCATGGTCAACGTGCGGCTCACCAGATTGCCCAAGCCGTTGGCGAGTTCCGAGTTGTAGCGGCCGATTAGCGCGTCGTAGCTGAAGCTGCCGTCCTGACCGAAGACAACCTCGCGCAGCAGGAAATAGCGCAGGGCGTCGGTGCCCATCACCATGTGGATCGGCTCGGAACGCACGATGTTGCCGCGCGATTTGCTCATCTTGCTTTCTTCGAACAGCAGCCAGCCATGCGCGAAGATTTTCTTGGGCAGCGGCAGGTCTGCAGCCATCAAAAACGCCGGCCAGAACACCGCGTGGAAGCGCAGAATCTCCTTGCCGATCAGGTGCAGGTCGGCGGGCCACAGGCCTTGCCCCTCGACTGCCGTCTTATAAGCGATGAGGGCGTCGAACCAGACGTAGAAAATGTGCGGCGCTTCTCCGTCGACAGGAATGCCCCACTTCAGGTTCGTGCGGGTAATCGATAGATCCGTAAGCCCTTGGCGCACAAACGCCAGCGCCTCATTGCGGCGCGTATCGGGTTGGACGAAATCGCGTTGCGATTCGTAAAGCTCAAGCAGCCGTTCGGTGAACGCCGAAAGCTTAAAGAAGAAATTCTCCTCGGTGACGGTTTCTGTGGGCCGGCCACAATCCGGGCAGGGGTCGCCCGGTTTGGCCTCATTGACGTATAGATTGTCGAAGATGCAGTACTGCCCGGTGTACGAACCCTTGTAGACGTAACCGTTTTGGCGACAACGATTAAAGAGGTCGTTCACCACGCGCGCGTGTTTCGGGTCCGTGGTGCGTTGGAAATGATCGATCTCAAGGCCCAGCATCTGCCATTGGCGCCGGAACTCTGCCGAAATCACATCGCAAAATTCGATAGGCGTCTCCGTGCTCGTCGCTGCCGGTGGTGAGCACCGCGTGGTAGCCCTGCATCTTCTTAAAGCGTTTGATGAGATCGGCAACGATAGTCGTATACGCATGGCCGATATGCGGCGCGGCGTTGACGTAATAGATCGGCGTAGTCAGGTAGTATTTGTTCATCTCGAATTCTTCAAGTAAGCGAAATTGGCTTCAGCGATTACATGCCTTAGCGGCACGCCGGACTCCTGGGCGATACGGCGGCAGTCTTCATATTCCGGCGCGTATGCGCCTTCGCCGGAGACCTTCATGCGGACTTTGCCGTGCGGAGTCTCGACATCCACCCAGTGGCGGGCCTGTACGCGGCGCTCGGCGGTGTAGGTGCGCAGACCCAGCGTAGAGGTCTCGGCGAAGATCACCTGCGCCATGGTCTCACGATCCTCGGGCCGCGCCAGCACGCGCAGCAGCGTACCGGGTCGCCCCTTCTTCATCTCGATGGGCTGCAGGGTCGCGTCCAGCGCGCCTTTTTCCAGCAGGCGATCCATGGCGTAGGCCAGGATCTGCGGGCTGAGATCGTCGATGTTGGCTTCCAATACAGTGATGGTGGTGGCTTCCACTGCGCCGGTCTCCTCGCCTAAAATCACGCGCAGCACATTCGCGCGGTCCGGGAAATCGTAACCGCCTGCGCCATAGCCGGCGGCCGCGATGCTGATCGGCGGCATGGCGCCGAACTCGCGCGCCAAGGTGACCGCGAGGGCGGCGCCTGTGGGGGTGGTGAGTTCCTTGGCCGGCCCATCGGAGTAAATCGGCTTGCCGCGCAGCAGTTCGGCAGTCGCCGGGGCGGGCACCGGCAGCAGTCCGTGCGCGGTGGACGCGGTACCGCTGCCTACGTTGAGCGGTGAGGAAACGATGTGCGTCACGCCCAGCAACTCGAACGCCACGCAAGCGCCCACGATATCCGCAATGGAATCGGCCGCGCCCACTTCGTGGAAGTGGACGTGTTCAATCGGCATCTGATGGACTGCGGCTTCGGCTTTGCCAAGCCGCTGGAACACGGCCGCGGCATTGTGTTTGGCGCGGTCCGGCAGGGCGGCCTTCTCGATCATTTTCAGAATGTGGGACAGGTGCCGGTGCGCGTGCGTTTCGTGAACTGGCGCGATGGCCACATGGAACTTGGTGGCGGCGATCCCGCAGCGCTTGACGCGCTCGAAGGACAGCACCGCGCCGGTTTCGAGCGAGGCAAGCGCATCGATGATGGCGGTTTGGCTCGCGCCGGCATCCGCCAGCGCGCCCACCAGCATGTCGCCACTGATCCCGGAGAAGGCGTCCAGATAGCAGAGCAAAGGCACAGTTTCATTATGGAAGATATTGGAGGTCGATGCGACCGCACAGACCTGCTCGTCCGAGAGCCCGTTCTGTTAGACTCCGGGAATGGGGGGATCAAAGACGAAGGTCG
>JBEKTJ010000139.1:0-17537 GCA_049516155.1 Bryobacteraceae bacterium | reverse complement strand
GCGCCGGTACTCTTGTTCGGCTTCGGCGAACCGGCTTTGCAGTAACAGCGACACTCCCAGATGATTCATCGATTGCAACGTTTGGGCATTCTCCTGGCCTAACACTCGAGTCTCGATTCCTATCGCCTCCCGCTCCAGTTTCTCTTCCTCGGCGTAATGGCCCCCATGCAGCAGGATGAGGGCCAGGTCATCCTCGGTCTGAAGCGTAAGCGGGTCCTCGGGTCCCAGAATGCGGCGCTCGCCCGCCAGCGCCTGGCGCTCCATCTTTTCTGCTTCGGCTTCGCTCCCTTCTTTATCCAGAATCCAACCCGTCAACGTCATCGACTCCAGCGTCCTTGGATCGTCCCGTCCGAGGAGGCTGGTCCTGGCGTCCAACGCGGCTTTCGCAAGTTTGTACGCGCGAGAGTATAACCCCAAGTTTCCGTAGGTTCGAGCCATGACATACATCAACTGAGATCGAACCTCGGCATCCTTCACCAGACCCGAGCCCATGTCTTTCGACGCTTTGTCCAGGATCTCGCGCGCCGTAATACTGCTGCCGCGGGCCTCGCTCGGGTCGGGCATATTGAACAGGCCGGTCATGAAATCGGTGATGCGGTTCGCGCGGTCGCGCTCATGCGTGATCCGGCGCAACTCGATGGCTTGCAGAATCGAGAAGGCGGCCAGCAGCAAGACCAATCCAGCCGCCACCGTCACTGCCACTCGATGCCGCCGCGCATACTTCCGCAACCGGTAGCCGCCGCTCGCCGGACGCGCCGTGACGGTCTCGTGGTTCAAATACCGCCGAATGTCGGCCGCCAGTTCCGAAGGCGCGCCATAGCGGCGGGCGCGGTCCTTCTCCAGCGCCTTCATCGCGATCCAGTCGAGATCGCCGCGCAGCAGGCTCAACAGTTGATGGGGCTCACTACCTCGCGCTGCGGCGGTTGCGGCCAAGGTATCCCGATTGGCGCCTGCCTTGGTGCTGGGTCTTGGCGGCTCTTCCTCGCGCAATTTTCGCAGCAACTCGTCGAGCGACTGCCTCTGCCCCGGCTTTCCGTCAAACGGCAGCGACCCGGCCAGCATCACATAGAGAACCACTCCCAGCGAGTAGACGTCGCTCCGCGTGTCAATGTCTTGAGAATTCGGGTCGGCCTGCTCCGGACTCATGAACCCCGGCGTTCCCACAAAATGTCCCTGTCGGGTGAACAAGCTCGCGCCAACCTGAGCCGTGGCCACCCTGGCCAGCCCGAAGTCGATAATGCGCGGCATCGGTCTGCCGTCCACTTCCACCACCAGGATGTTTGCCGGTTTCAGGTCGCGATGCACGATCGCCTTCTGGTGCGCGTGCTGCACGCCTTCGCAGGCTTGGATGAAGAGTTCGAGCCGATCCGCGATCTTGAGCTTCTTCCGGTCGCAATACTCCGTAATCGGAAGGCCAGGTACGTATTCCATTACGAAGTAGGGTTGTCCCTGTGGTGTCGCGCCGGCGTCGAAAACTTTGGCGATGGCGGGGTGATCCATGAGGGCTAGCGATTGGCGCTCGGACAGGAAACGCCGCACCACCGACTCGTCGTACATCCCAGCCTTGATCAGTTTCAGCGCAACTTGACGGCGCACGGGTGAGGTCTGTTCCGCCAGCCAGACTTGGCCCATGCCTCCTTCACCAAGCTTACGAACGAGTTGAAAACGTTCCGAAAAAATCTGCCCTGCTTGCAAAACGTGCTCGCCGGCCCAAGTTTCGCCGGCCCGATCCGGATCGTTACCCGATTCGTCCGGCGCCGGTGACTGCAGGAATCTGGAGCTGGCGCCCTGGCCGGCCAGCAATAGCGATTCCACCTCGGCGCGCAGCGCATCGTCGGAGCAGGCTTCATCGAGGAATCGGTCGCGCCGCTCGGGAGCAAGCTGCATCGCCTCGTGCAGCAAGTCCTTGACTTGCTCCCAACGCTCCAAGGTCATACTTGCGCCGTCCTGCTGAGTTGGCGATGCAGCCAGACGCGAGCGGTAGCCCAGTCGCGATCGATTGTAGCCCGCGAAATGCCCAGCACTTCGGATATCTCGGGGGCCGACAACCCGCCGAAGAATTTCATCTCCACGATTTTTCCCTGGCGCTCGTCCATACGCGAGAGTTCGTCCAGTGCGGTATCCAAGGCCAGTAGTTCGGCGTCTCCGCAAACCCGCAGTACAGCCGGATCCTCGAGGGCGATGCGGCATCCGCCGTCCCGCTTATTCGCGCGGCGCGTGCGGGCGTAATCTACCAAAATTTCGCGCATCTGCCGCGAGGCGATGGCTATGAAGTGTGCCCGGTTGCGCAGTTCCCCTGGTTGGCCTCCTTGCAGCCGCAGATAAGCTTCGTGTACCAGTTCCGCGCTCTGCAGGGTGTGGTCGGGCCGTTCGGATCGGAGGTGGCGGTGAGCCAGGCGCCTCAGTTCTCTGTAAACTAGTGGCACGAGAGCGCGCAGGGCTTCCACGTCGCCCTTCTTCCATGCATGCAAGAGTTCCGTGATCTGGCCCGTCTGATCATCGGGCATGGATACTGGTTGCCGCCGCTTCGAAAAGGCCCATCAGTGATTCGGACCGCTCTAGTCGCTAGCCGCGTTTGGCTTCCGTAAAAACGGCAGTCTCGCCTCCCTTCTTCGCAAGTATACCGCCTCTTACAGTGGCAGCAAAACCAGAATCGGCGGTCATCGGAGTGGCGGTTGTCGAAGGCCAAAAGGAGATGCGCGATGGCATCGCGTTCCAAATTAACCATACCGACGGCTTCGAGTGCCGGCATGCCTACGCTTCGATGGAGGCTGCGTTGAATGGAATCGGGTTCGGCCCACCTCGCATGGCGCTCTTGGATATTGGCTTGCCCGGACTCAATGGCATTGAGTGAGTCCGGATTCTGAGGGAGCAGTGTCCGTCGAATCGTGCCGGTCATGCTCACGGTATTCAAAGACGACGACATTAGCAATTGCCGCACCAAACGGAAGCGGCTGGGGCCGAGGCCGGCGATAGCAAGGAGAACCGCCGCGGCGCGACCCTGCCGTTATCCGCGTCAAGCCTCGTTTAGGTCCAACATCGTAGTGAACTGCGCGCGATCTTGCCGGTCGACAAGCAGGAAACGGAATCCGATGTTGATAAGCATAGGCAGCATCTTGATTTGCTAGTGCGCCGCAGGATGGCTGGCACCGGCTGGTACGCAATCTCGACCTGAAGGAAGAGGTGCAGAAGGCGCGAAATCCGATAATCGTAGACCATTGAATCGCGTGGTGGGCCGTGGCGACTCGAACGCCAGACCTCTACCGTGTCAAGGTAGTTCCGGGCTTCCTTGCAAAAAGCCCGAACTGGAATCGAGAGCGCTGCAGAGCGATCCTGAGGCCCAGTTTCATCCGAGATGCGAGTCTCGGCAAACCAAATCTTCTGGAATGAAACGGAATGAAAGTGGCTTTCGGAATGTCTATACGTTATTGATTCTATGGTGGCCAGGGACGGAATCGAACCGCCGACGCCAGCCTTTTCAGGGCTGCGCTCTACCGACTGAGCTACCTGGCCGCCAATCGGTTATTGTATCAGACGCGCTCCTGAACACGCCGCTAATGCCGCGTCGCCAGCGCGGCTAGTTCTTCTCCCGTGGTCTTCTCCACATCCGCGTGCAGGCTGTTGCCGTGCGCGTCCATCGTCACGATCGCCGCAAAACCGTGCACCTTTAACTGCCACATGGCTTCCGGAATGCCGAATTCCATCAAGTACACGCCGGCCACCTCCTCGACCGTGCGTGCGTAGAACTGCGCCGCCCCGCCGATGGCGTTCAGGTACACCGCGCCATGCTCCTTCAGCGCCGCGAGCGTCCTCGGGCCCATACCACCCTTGCCGATCACCGCGCGCACGCCGTACCGCTTGATCACCTCCGCCTGATACGGCTCTTCGCGGCTGCTGGTCGTGGGACCCGCCGCCTTCACCACCCAGCGCTCGCCCTGCTTCAGCATCACCGGTCCGCAGTGGTACAAAACCGCGCCATGCAAATCCACGGGCGGCGAATTCTTCATCAGCCAGGCGTGCACGTTGTCGCGCCCGGTGAACATCTCACCATCGATCAGCACCACGTCGCCGACTTTGAGCGCGCGCACCGTGGCCTCGCTGAGCGGCGCGGTAAGCACCACCTCGCGCCCGGTCAGCGGGAATCCTTCAGCCTTGGCCATGCGCTCCACGGGGCGGTTTGGATCGCGATACAGCCACTCCGCGATGCCGCCATCCCGCGCGTCCAGCCGTACGCCCAGCCGGCGGAACGCCCAACAATCGTACGCCACCGAGACGAAGAAGCTGGCGGGCAGCCGGTTCGCCGCGGTAATCTTGCAGCCGATCAACGACGCTTTGCCGCCGAACCCCATGGCGCCGACGCCCAGCCGGTTGGCCTCCTCCATGATCTCGCCCTCCAGCTTCGCCAGCAGCGGATGCGGATTGACGTCGTCGAGGGTACGGAACAACTGGCCCTTCGCCAGTTCGTAGCCATGCGCACGATCGCTGCCTATACACACACCCAGGGCGCCCGGAGCGCACCCCTGGCCCTGCGCCTGCCACACCGCGTGCAGCAGGCATTTCCGCACGCCTTCCAGGTTGCGATCGGCGCGGCCCAGACGATCCAGTTCACAAGGCAGCGAATACTGGATATTCTTGTTCTCGCAGCCGCCGCCCTTCAGGATCAGTTTCACTTCGATGTCGTCCCGTTCCCACTGTTCGAAATGCATCACCGGCGTCTCGGCGCCCAAGTTGTCCCCGCTGTTCTTGCCGGTAACCGAATCCACAGAATTCGGACGCAGCTTACCCAGGCGGGTGGCTTCGGCGACGGCCGCGCGGATGGCCCGCTTGATCTCCAACTGGTTCACGCCCACCGGCGTGTGCACCACGAACGTCGGCATGCCCGTGTCCTGACAAATGGGGCCTTCATCCTCCTTCGCCATGTCTATATTCGACAGGATGATACCGAGCGCTTGCGACGATTGGGTGGCGGGTGCTTCCGTGCCGGCGGCCAGCGACATGGCCGCGCGCACGTCGGGTGGCAGATTCGTGGACGTCTGGGTAATCAGCTCCAGAAGGCTGCTGGCAAGGAATTCCATACCAATGTCTCCGATATTTCCATTCTACCCAGTTTCAGCCGCCGGGCAGGCGATTTCGCCTGCCTTCCCGAGCCTCCCAGTAACCCTCCGCATCGGCCTTTGTGCGGCCGAATCGCTTCACAGCTCACTTTACAGCCATGGTCACGTTGGCCTGGCTCGCGACGCCACCGATCATGATTATGACCGACCAAGGGTGTTGGCCGTCGGACAAATTGAAGCTAAAGGGCACGGTTTCTTTCCAGGGCTCTCCGGTGGGTTTGGTCGTCTCAAAGACCGTTCCCCAGCCGGATGCGCCCCCGAATGCGATTGTGCCATAGAGCGAGCCGCTCTTACCGATTACCAGGGCCGCTCTCGGATCGACGCCGTCCGGGCTGCCGTGGAACCTGTATATGGTTTCGTAAGTTGGGGATTGCGCGGCGGCGATGCACGGCATGAGAATCGCCAGCGCGTCCAGGAGCGTAAGACGGAAGAACGCCGTCGGGTGATGCGCCATGATGTCCTCCTTGATTGCAGATGACGGACTGGTGCTAATTCATCAGAGCTTTCCAGTCGCCAGACTCAGTAAAACCCTGTGCCCACACTCTTCTCGTCGAAATCGCTTGTGATCACGAGAGCTGTCCAAACGCAGTCGCGCGGGCTATTCCTATGGGTAACGGGGTAACGGTAACGCCCCTTATTTTTCAGTCCTTTAAATGTTGTCGTGTTACCGGCCATACCCTGAACAGACCACCCTGAAATGTTTGGAGGCCCCTCTGTACAAATCCTCCCAAAATGATTATCATGGCGTAGAGGCACGGTTCGACAGGCCAGCGCAAAGCGCACCCTCCGAAAGGCACCTCCACTTTTGACGTACTGGAAGGTGAGGCATGCTTGCGCACGCGATTGCAGAGAGGATCGAGTTTCTACCCCAAGCCCATAAGCCTACGGCTAATCGAGGCCGCGGATGACTACGTCACCGGCGACCCGGAAATCCACCTGGCACATCGACCGTTTCATTCCCTACCTGCGCAATCCGCGCAAGAACGACCCTGCCGTAGATCGGATGTGCTCATCCATCCGCGAGTTCGGCTTAAAGATCCCATTCTGGCGCGCGGTGACGGAACAGTGGTGGACGGGCATTTGCGCCTGAAAGCCGCGCGCAAGTTGGGATCGTGGCCGGGCGGTGACATCACCGGGCTGCCCGTTATTCTTTGCGACGAGTGGACCGAAGCGCAAGTCAAAGCGTTTCGCATCCTGGTGAATCGGTCGGCAACGAGGGCAGACTTCGATGACGAACTTCTCTCCCTGGAATTGCAGGATCTCGCCGCGGCCGATTTCCCGCTCGATTTGACCGGATTCGATCCCCGCGAACTCGAAGATCTTCTGTTACTCCCCGACGCCGACGAGCAGGCCGAAGTGGCACCGCCCCTGCCGGAGAATCCGGTGTCCCGGCTTGGCGATCTCTGGCTGTGCGGCAACCGGCGCAACCAACATCGCGTGCGGGCTTGAACGGCTGCGGAGGGGAACTTCTGCGGGACAACCACAGGCACTTTTCTTCAAAGATCAAGCCGGGGAGCACGCATGAACCGGATTTGGTCGAATGGGCAACCAGGTCGCCAGGCATCAGATGGATTTATTTTGGTACAACCTTGTTGTCGCCGCCTTGAGAAATAGCGATCTTTTGAAATGTTCCGGCACGTCGATACATTAAGAGGGTGGGGCGACTCCTTCGCCGCGAGATGTGGGGCAAGATCAGGCGCACATGCTCGATTGGCGGGACTGTCTGCTGTCCGGTTCTCCGGCCCAGGAATCCGGATTCGCAATTCCCCGTCCAGGCTGTTAACATTGGCCGGATCCGGATATTTGCTTTGGTATTGTCGAGCAAAAAGGGAACCTGTGCGAGAAAACGGAGAGCATCGATGAAACGAGTCGCTAACGCGTTGGGCAAACTGAACCGGGGTAAGCGAGCACGCGCTGTTTTAGCGGTGTGCGCAGCGGCGGCGACTGCGTTGCCTGCGCAGACCCTCACCACGCTGCACAGTTTCAATTACACGGATGGCGCACACCCTATGGCGGGGTTGGTCCAGGGCACCGACGGGAACTACTACGGGACCACGTTTTCTGGCGGGACCGGGAGCGGCCCTAGCGGCGCTGGAACGGCCTTCAGAATCACCCCGAGTGGCACGCTGAAGACACTCTACAACTTCTGCTCCGACTACCAACAGAGCTTGGGTTGCTTGGACGGCGCGGTCCCCGGAGCGGGGCTGGTTCAGGCCACCGACGGCAACTTCTACGGGACAACCGAGGACGGCGGGTCCAACGCATGCCCGCCATACATTGGCTGCGGCACTGTCTTCAGAATCACTCCGAGTGGCACGCTGACAACGCTCTACAACTTCTGCTACCAAAGTGGATGCGCGGACGGTTTTCAACCCACGGCGGCCTTGGTCCAGGGTACCGACGGGAACTTCTACGGGACAACGACCTACGTGGGCGCGGCCTATGGCACTGGTGGGACGATCTTCAAAATGACGCCAAGCGGCACCCTAACGACGCTGTATAGCTTCTGCCAACAAAACGGATGCGCTGACGGCGAATTCCCCGGGGCACTAATCCAAAGCAACGATGGGAGCTTCTACGGGACAACATCGAGTGGCGGAGACTTCTCCTACGCAACAGTTTCGGGTGGTGGGACGATCTTCAAGATAACCCCGAGCGGCGCCCTAACGACGCTGTACAGCTTCTGCCAACAAAAAGGCTGCCCTGACGGCGAAACCCCCGCGGCGCTGATCCAAAGCACGGACGGGAACTTTTATGGTACGACGGTTGGCGATGAGTCCCCGTATGATGGAACGGTCTTCAAAATCACCCCGGGTGGCACGCTGACGACGCTCTACAACTTCTTGTGCGATGTGAGCTGCCCTGACGGCGGAAGCCCCAACGGACTACTCGAGGCCGCCGACGGGAACCTTTACGGAACAACGGGCGACACGTTCTTCAAAATCACCCCGGGTGGCACGCTGACGACGCTCTACAACTTCTGCTCCGACCTCCAACAGAGCTTGTGCTTGGACGGCCTAGAGCCCAACGCAGGTCTGGTTCAGGCCACCGACGGGAGCTTCTACGGGACAACTTATTATGGCGGGACCAATCCCGGGCCATACGGCACTGGAGCCGGCACGGTCTTCCGCCTGTCGCTGGAGTCTGTCCCGCCCGTGCCGGTGGTTAACGCGGGAGGCGTCCTGAATTCCGGCAGCTACACCACGCAAGGTGTCGCGCCCGGTTCCATCGTGTCCATCTTTGGCACGAACTTGGCTGCCTCAACGGCCGGCGCAAGCGCCATTCCGCTGCCGACCACTTTGAGCGATGTCACTTCCGTGACCTTCAACGGCACTCCCGCCGGGCTGTACTTTGTCAGTCAGAACCAGATCAATGCGCAACTCCCGTTTAGCGTGCTGCTGGGCCAGAACAGCGGCGCGGTGAACATAGTGGTTACCCGCAGCAGCGGCACCTCGGCCGCGCAGAATGTGATCGTGGTGCCGGCATCGCCCGGCGTTTTCACTACAACTGCAAACGGTCTCGGCCAGGCGTTTGCATACGACAACACAACGGCGGCGATCGCCGCGCCGACCGGCGCAGCCATTGGCCCTTTCACCACGGCCCCCATCTCGGTCAGTTCCGGGCACGCCTTGATTATCGCTTGCACCGGACTTGGCTCGGTGAACCCATCTATCGACGACTACCTGGCCGCATCGGATGGCATCCTCCGATACACGGTCCTGACACCGACTGTATTGATCGGCGGCGTCCCGGCGCAGCCTATCTATTCCGTGCTCTCGCCGCAGTTCGTCAGCGAGTATCAGATCGGTGTAACACCGGCCGCCAACACGCCCACGGGGAATGCGGTGTCCCTACAGATCCAGATTGGCGGCGTGACTACCTCGAACCAAGTCACCATCGCGGTGGCCCCGTAACTCGAAGTCGGATGGGCGCCAAAGGAGGGGGCCCGCTGGCCCGGAGACCACAGGCGCGGCTGACCCGCGAAAGACCACCATAACCTAGTTCCGCAGCTTTGCTGGCGGCCACCAAGCGGCGGGCGTGTTCGTCCAAATGTGGCCACACGCCAGCAAAGTACTGGGACAGTTGGGCATCCGTGTCTATATCCAACGTAATAACACAGCAGGACGCCGGATGTAAATGTTATTTATTTACGTTGCCTAACTCGGGCCGACTCGCTTCAAAGCTCACTTTACAGCCATGGACACGTTGGTCTGGCTCGCGACGCCACCGATCGTGATTATGACCGGTACGGCGCCGCCCGGTGTCACTGACTCCGGCACCAGCGCGTTCACTTGCACCAAGCCCGCGGTGGCGCCCGGAGCTTCACCACAGTAGCTTACTGAAGCAGTCTGTCCGCCGATGGTGGCCACGCAGGAAAGGTTTACCTTGGGCAGCGGTGTTCCGGAGATGCGGCCATCCACACCCGGCGGTGTAGTCAGCCCTTCGCCGGTGCCATAGATGAAGACATACTGCCCACGCGGCGCCGGGTTCGCCGCCGTGTTCAAGCTGTAATCCTGGTTCAAGATGGCGCCTTGGCCATGCCCCGAGCTATCGCCGGTGAAGATGCCGGTCTTAGCGGCCGCGACTGCCACTGGATAGGGCAAGGACGCATTCCCCTGATACACCACCACCACATTTACGCTCGTCTGCCCGGCGACCTCATAAGGGACGACGGCGCTCAACTGCGTAGCAAGCGCGTAGATCATGGGCGCCGCGTAACCATTGAAGAACACCTGGACGCCGGCAATCGAGCCATTCAGTATGCCACTGGAATTGACTTGCAGGCCCGCGAATGCGGCCGGTCCCAGCGACTGTCCGAAGATGGTGACAATCTCTCCAGGCGATACGCCGCTGGCATCATACGATGCAGCGCTGGTGACCGCCGAAACCACCGGCTGCGGTACGGTCATGGCGCTCTGCGCCTGCGGAATTACCAACAGCGTCATGGAGTACGCCGGAAACGTAGCCGTAAGACTGTTGCCGCTCACGTTGATGTCCGCCGTCTGTCGCACGATGGCAGTCAGGTTAGCCTGGCTATATTGCCACACCTGGGCTGTACCGGCGGGCGTGAAGTTGGCCACGCTGATGGAGTCGGAGATCGCAGCGGCAGTCTTATTTAGCACCAGCACCGTCAACGCCGAATCCACGCGCTGCGCGGCGTAGATGGAGAGCGTATCCGGATCGCTGGTGGTGGCGGACACGCCGGTGCTCCCGAACTGGCTGCCATTGCCGTCGTAATTCAGGAAGATCTTGAACGCGAATGCGCCCGGATCGGTGGGCGCCGGCGGTCCCCACAGCGTGCCGTAATCCAGGGCTTGCTGCCCGAAAATGCCCAGGATATCGGCTTGCGCGATGGCGCCGGTAATGCTTTCGAGCGCCTGCCACCAGTATTCGGTGATCGCCAACTTCGTGCCCGGATAATTTTGGTTCACCCACTGATGCATGCGCGGGATGAGTTGCGGCGCGACCTGATTGCCGGTCGCATCGTCGAAAGCGGTGTCCGGCACGATGTAGTTGGGGTCCCATAGCGCGCGCGTGGAAGTCATGCGCAGAGTTTCGGTGGCGGCGTCGCCGGCAGTCGCTGGCAATGAGCCGGGAGCCAGGTAGCCGTGTACGTCGAGAACGTCCAACAGCCGGTAGCCGTGCTGCTGCTCGAACTGCAGCATCTGTTGAAGGTAATACTCGACCCATGGCACACCGCCGTGCGCGTTCTGGTCTGTCGGGTTGTCCCAATATAGGTAGGGGGCCGTACTCCATCCGCTGGCCATGTCCGCGCGCGAATAGAAATAGCCCATCCACCCGGAAGGCACCGGACCGGTGACCAGCGCGGAGGGATCCGCGGCCTTAACCGCCTGCGCCAGTCTTAGGTTGCGCGCCAGCATATCGTCGTAAGTCGCGGCGCTCTGGTAAATGTCGATGTGTACGCCGTACCACCATTCCGGCTCGTTATCCATGCTCCATAGAGTGACGCCGCCGGCGTTTCCCGCGCCGTACCGGTTCCCCAGGTAAGCGAGCCAGTCCTGCGGGTAGGTCTGGGCCATCGGCTGGTAAGCGTCGTGCGGGTCGTTGACAATCTGCGCGCCGTTGCTGGTCAGAATGCCATTGCCGCAATCCAAAGCGTACGGGTCCACCTGTTGTTGCGCACCGTATTTCGTGACGCTGAAGCTGCAACTGGTAGTATCTTTGGGCGTCCAGTCCATCAGGGAAACGGTCCCCAGACTCACTGCGCCGGTCTGCAGGTTGGCCTCGTGGAACAGATCGAAGGAGGAGCCATCGGGCAGCGAAGCAGCGCTGCCGCTGGTCTGTGAGCCGTTGATGAAATACCAGTCGGATGCGGAGTTGCTGACGTCGATCTGCCAGTTGTAGCTGGTGGTGGCGTCGCCGCCGAAGCGCCGCACCGGGATGTGCATCATGGAGGCCAGACCACTATCGGCATACTCGTTGATGCCGTATATGTATGGGCTGATTGGATGGCGGCTGGCATTGGCATCGACGGC
This sequence comes from Bryobacteraceae bacterium, assembly GCA_049516155.1. Lineage (GTDB taxonomy): Bacteria > Acidobacteriota > Terriglobia > Bryobacterales > Bryobacteraceae > Bog-159. The sequence goes on along the minus strand of JBEKTJ010000139.1, from coordinate 5,926 downwards.
TAGCGTGGGTGCGGACTGAGCGTACAAGCTCACCGCGCAAAGCGGGACCCCTGTGAGCAGGCAAATTCGGAATCGCATCATGTCACTTCACAGCTCACTTTACCGCGAGGGTCACGTTGGCTTGGCTCGCCACGTTGCCGATGGTAATCGTTACAGATACCGCCGCCCCCGGCGTCACCGACTCCGGTACCAGCGCGTTCACTTGCACCAGGCCAGCCAACTCAAACGGAGCCTCACCGCAGTAGCTCACCGTCGCGGCCTGTCCGCCGATGGTGGCTGAGCAGTTCAGGCTCACATTGGGCCGCGGCGTCCCGGTGATTCGCCCGTCCACACCCGGCGGCGTGGTCACGCCTTCGCCTGTGCCATAGATCGATACATACTGTCCGCGCGGCGCCGGGTTTGTTGGACCGTTTAGGCTGTAATCCTGGTTCTGAATTGCGCCTTGGCCGTGCCCCGACTCATCGTCGGTGAAGATGGCGGTCTTAGCGGCCGCCACCGACACCGGAAATGGCGCTGAGGCATTCCCTTGATACACCACCACCACGTTGACGTTCGTCTGTCCGGCGACCTCATAAGGGACCACTGCGCTCAACTGTGTAGCAAGCGCGTAGACCATGGGCGCCGCATAACCATTGAAGAACACCTCCACGCCGCCAATCGAACTATTCAGTATGCCGCTGGAATTGACTTGCAGGCCCGCCAATGCGGCCGGTCCCATCGACTGTCCGAAGATGGTGACAATCTCTCCCGGCGAGACGCCGCTGGCGTCATACGACGCAGCGCTAGTGACCGCCGAAACCACCGGCTGCGGCACGGTCATGGCGCTCTGCGCCTGCGGAATCACCAACAGCGTCATGGAGTATGCCGGAAACGTAGCGGTAACGCTATTGCCGCTCAAATTGATGTCCGCCGTCTGACGCACGATGGCCGCCAGATTCGTCTGGCTGTACTGCCACACTTGGGCTGTGCCGGCCGGCGTGAAGTTGGCCAGGCTGATAAAGTCCGCGATAGCCGCGGCAGTCTTATTGAGCACCAGCACCGTCAAGGCCGAGTCCACTCGTTGCGCGGCGTAGATGGAGAGGGTATCCGGATCGCTGCTGGCGGCCGATACGCTGGTGCTTCCGAACTGGCCGCCATTGCCGTCGTAATTCAAAAAGATCTTGAACGCGAATGCGCCCGGATCGGTAGGCGCCGGGGCGCCCCAGAGCGTTCCCAAACCGAGGCCATATGCGCCGAAGATGCCTAAAATATCGGCCTGCGCGATGGCTCCCGTAATGCTTCCGAGCGCGCCCCAACTGTATTCCGTGATAGCGGTCTGCGTGCCCGGATAATTCTGGCTGACCCATTGCTGCAGTTGCGGAACCAGATGCGGCGCCACCTGCTGGCCGGCCGCGTTGTATTCGTTGTCGCCGTCCTGGGAGTTGGGCACGATGTAGTTAGGGTCCCAGAGCGCGCGCGTCGAAGTCATGCGCAGAGTCTCCATGGCCGCATCGCCCGCCGTCGAGCTCAGCGTGTCCGGCTGGATATAGGCATGCACGTCGAGATAATCCAGCAGCCGGTAGCCGTTGGCTTGCTCGAACTGGCTCATCTGTTGCAGGTAATAGGGAACCCAGGGAACGCCCGCGTGCGCATTCTGGTCGGTAGGATTGTCCCAATAAAGATACGGCGCAGTGCTCCAGCCGCTATCCATATCCGCCCTGGAAAACAGCATCCCCGACCAGCCCCCGGGCACGGGACCGGTAATCAGCGCGGTGGAGTCCACGGCCTTGACCGCCTGCGCCCATTTGAGGTTGCGCGTCATCATGTCGTCGTAAGTGGCCGCCTGCGGATAGATATCGATGTGGTTGGAGTACCACCACTCCGGCTCATTATCCATGCTCCACAAACGCACGCCGCCCGCGTAGGCCGGGCCGTAGCCGGTCATGATCTGCTGTACCCATTGCTGCGCGAAGGACTGCGTCACCGGATTGTAGGCGTCATTGGGATCGTTCACTACCGGGTCGCCGTTGAGCAGGACGCCGTTGCCGCAATCGGCGTTGTCAGGGGCCACGGCTTTCTGCGCGCCATATTTCTTCACGCTGAAGCTGCATTCGCCGGCGGCTTGCGGAGACCAATCCATCAGCGGGATGGTTCCCAGGCTCAGCGTGCCGGCGGCCAGGTTGGCGGTGTGAAACGCATCGAAGTTGGGGCTGACGCTGTAGTTCTCGTAGCACCATGGATTGTCGCCGGTGTTGTTCTTGACGCTGTTCTGCCAGTTGTAGCTGGTGGCGTCGTCGCCGCCCCAGCGGATCACCGGAATGCGCATCAATCCCATCAACCCGTCGTCGCTCCACTCGTTAACGCCATAGATGTAAGGACTGATGGGACTGCGGTTGGCGTTGGCGTCGACCACAAGCGTGGGCGCGGTCTGAGCGTATAGGCCCAGCACGGAAAACGATGCGGCGAGAAGATGCGGACGTAGCACCGTGACCACCCTACTTAATCTTATAGCGCGTTTATCGGAATCGTGCGCCGCACCCGCCCCGCCGGACCCCGCCAGAGAGATAGAATTGTCCTATGCATAAGGTTGGTGTTCCTCTGCTTGCCTGTCTGGCTGCGCTAACTGCTGGCCCCGGCCGTTCGCAGGATGCAACTCCCCCCGTGTCCGGGCCGACCATCCGCGTCAGCAGCACGGAGGTGGCGCTCGACATGGTAGTGCGCAACAAGAAGGGCCGCCAGGTGAAAAATCTCAAACCTGCCGATATCGAAATCTACGAGGATGGCGTTCGCCAGCAGGTACTCAGCTTCCGGCTGGTGCCGGGCCGCGAAGAACAGCGCCGCGAGGCTGCCAACCCGCCCAAGCCGGGGGCCGTCGGCGCATCCACGCCGCTGCGGGAAGTGAACACCGTCTGCATCGTTTTCCATAACATCGATCCAGTCACCCGGCCGCATGCGGTCGAAGTCGTCAAGGAGTTCATCAAGAGCGAGCTGCCGCCGGAAACTTATATTGGCATATTCAATCTCAACGAAAAGCTGATACCGGTCCACGAGTTCACCAAGAACCGGGCCGAACTGCTGCAATCCGCCTTCGACGGCAAGGCCCTGGATTTTGGCAGAGCCTCGGAAGCCCTCCTCACTGCCAGTCCGAACATTGTCACGGTGAACACCCAGGCAAACACTGCCTCGCATACGGAGAGTGTGTCGGTGGACACCACCGGAGGCGAGGTCAGCAACAGCGTCATCATGGGCGCTGACGTATCCAACAGCACCGGCGCGAATCGCCTGCGGGGCGATCAGGTTCGGGAACGAAGCGATTTCGCGAATATTACCGGCATGCACGAGACGGATCGGATCATCACCCTGATCAACCAACTGGGCCCGTTGCCAGGACGGAAGACCGTTCTGCTGGTGACCACCGGTTTGACTACCACCGGCGACGCCGACCGGTTCCAGAAGATTCTGGACAACGCCAATAGCCATGGCATCACGTTTTACGCGCTCGATACCACCGAAATGAGCCCGGATACCGACACGGCGCAGGCCGGCAAATTGGCTGTGGCGCAAATGGCGTCTGTCAGCCAAAACCAGAGCAACAAATCCGCCAGCGCCAGCGTCATGCGGCAGAACAGCAAACAGGGGGACGACACCATCTCCGCGGTGCGCACCTCGGATACACAGTCCAGCCTGCGGCAGTTGTCCGAAGGTACGGGCGGATTCCTGATCGCCAACACCAACGATTTCCGCAAGTCGTTCCAACAAGTCGCCGAGAACCTGGATGCCCACTATGAAGCTGTCTACCGGCCCACCTCGAATAAATACGACGGGCGCTTGCGGAAGATCGAGGTGAAGCTGGTGCGAAACAACGATCTGGAGGTGGACAGCCGCACCGGCTATTTCGCCATGCCGGATCTGAAGGGAGCGGGCCCGCTGACGCCTGTGGAATCCACCGGTCTCGCGGTGTTGAGCGCCCAGCCTCGGCCGCACGCCTTCGCTTTCCGGGTAACAGGCTACCATTTCCAGAGCGACGGCGCGAATTCGCGCGGGACCCTGGCGTTCGAACTGCCAGGCTCCAAATTGGGCGCTACCGCCGACCCAGCGCGCCAGGCTCATAAATTCGAGGTGTCGTTGCTCGCGCTGATCAGGGACGCGGACGGGCAGGTGGTCGACAAGTACAGTATCGACATGCCCTACCTGATCGCCGACGCCAAGCTTGCCGCCGTGCGTGCCGACGATTTGACCTATACGCATCCCGTCGATCTTCCTCCGGGCCATTACACGGTGGATACGGCGGTGGTGGATCGCGAAGGAGGCCAGGCGACCGCCGAGACCGCGGAGATCGACATCCCCGCGCCAGCCAAGGGCGTCGGGATCAGCAGTCTCGTGGCGGTGGAACACATCGAGCCGGCAAACGTCCAGGCGGACGCCGCCGATCCGCTCACGTTCAAGGGTAAACACGTGATTCCGATGGTGGAAGCCACCGTCAGCCCCGCTGCCAAGCGATACATCTACTTTGTCGTCTACCCGGACAAATCGAATGCGGAGAAGCCCAAGATCCACATCGAGTTCAAAACCGGCGGCCAAGTGTTCGCGGAGTCGACCGCGGATCTTCCCGCGGCCGACGCTACCGGGACCATCCCCATGTTTGTGGCCGCCGTCACGCGGCCAGGTAATTGTGAGTTGCAGATCACTGCGTTGCAGGGCAAAGAATCTGCCAGCGAGCATCTGCAGTATGCCGTGGCGGCGAAGTAGGCAGCCGCGTTACTCTCATGGCATACTGATTTGTAGCGGGCCATGCCGAAAACCACGGTTGCTCCGGAGACCCGAATCACGGAACGGGAAGCGCACCTTCCCTTGTACAACGTCGTGCTGCTGGACGATAACGATCACAGCTACGACTATGTGATCGAGATGCTCCAGATGCTCTTCATCTTCACGCTGGACGAGGCCTTCCGGCACGCCGAAGAAGTGGACCGTTGCGGGCGTACCGTGATTATCACCTGCGAGCGGCCCCAAGCCGAGTTCGCCCGCGACCAGATCCACGCCTACGGCCCGGACCCGCGTTTGCCGCGTTGTGTCGGCTCCATGTCGGCCATTATCGAGCCGGCCGGGTAGCGGGTCAGTGACCGGGCTTTGGCGCGGCTTGCTCTTCGTCCGTTGGGGGATCGTACATCTTTTCGGCGTAGGTGCGCTGAGCGTCGGAAAGATCCACGGCGTGCTGGCGTTCGGCGGCGCTCAAGTGGGGCTTGCGCGACCGCTTCAGCAGGTACAGCGCGCCACACACCAAAGCGCCCGTTAATGGGGGGCGCTCCAGGAAGAAATCCAAGAGCTGCAGCAGACGGTCGCCCATATCTTCATTTTAGGGGGCGGCGCTTCTTCAGGCGATGTCGCGCGAGCCTTGCTCGCCTAACGTTTTCGGAGGCTCAGACGTCTGTATACTAAGAGGTCTAAGCATGCCGTGGTGGTCGCGCATTTCGAATGTCTTTCGGGACGATCGTTTGCGCCGCGAGATCGACGAAGAATTCGCATCGCATATCGACGAGGCGATGGCGCAAGGCCGCGATCGCGACGAGGTCTCGCGGGCGTTCGGCTCGGCGCTGCGGCGTCGCGAGGAGAGCCGGGACGCGCGTATCTTCGCTTGGCTCGGTGCGCTCCGCGCGGACGCCGTGTTCGGCTGGCGGCAGCTGATGAAGCGGAAGGCGACCTCCGCGGCGGCGATCCTATCCCTGGCCCTGGCGACCGGGGCATGCACCGCCGCATTCCGGCTGATCGACGCGATGCTGCTGCGGCCATTGGCGGTGGCCTCGCCGGAACGCCTGTACGTTCTTGCGCAGCAGGGCATCGGCCCCGCCGGGAATTTCAGAATCACGGAGAGCTCCGAGTATCCGCTGTTCCGCCAGTTGCGAGCCACGGTGAAAGATCAAGCCGAAATGATCGCAATTTCGTATGC
>JBEKTJ010000138.1:0-25035 GCA_049516155.1 Bryobacteraceae bacterium | reverse complement strand
TTCAAGATGTCCGGCGATCGTTTCGAGCGCTGCAGCCGTGTGCGCCGCGCGCACCATCTCGGTGTAATCGACGTAGGGCTGGTTGGACGCCTGCATGAAGCTATCCCACTGCGCCGTAGTCTTCTGGTCGCTCGTGAGCGAATTGGACGAGGCGGGCGGCGCTGTGGCGGCGTCCACTTCGGGATTCACTCGATTCTTGTGCTTCTCGATGGCTGCCAGCAGTAAGGCCGTATCCTCCGAAAAATCGTGCAGCAGCGACAGCGAGTCGCCCAGCACGAAAACGGCGACCCGGCTGCCGGCAGGCAATCCCCGCAAATAACGCAGGAACTCCTTCTTGGCGAACTCCTGGTCAGTCAGCTTCGTATTCAATTCATCGAACAGGAACACGGTCACAGCCGCCACACCCGGGCCCGGCCGGTTGGTGAACGTCAATCGGTCCGGCGAATTCGAAACTGCGGCGACCGTCCCGCCGGACTCCTCCAGTGCAAAGAGCGCGATCTTCTGCTCCTGGCCGTTGTCCCGCAGCACAAAATCGTCGCGGCTGAGATCGGCGACCGGCTTGCCGTGCTTGTCCTTCGCCACCACGTTGATGAGCACGACATGCGTTCCAGCTTGAATCACGGCTGGATCGGGTGCGGCTTGCGGCGCCGCTGGCCATGGCGTTAGCAGAAGAAGGGCGATGAATCGGTAAATGCGCATACGTGCCTTGCTGGAAGCGATTCTTTCCGCAGTTTATACCATATACAATACCGCTTGGAGGAACCATGTTCACCGCTACCGCCGATCTGATTCTCCCCAGCACCACCACAGGATCTTTCCCCCGCCCGCGCTGGTTCGACGTCAGTATGTGGGGACGCCCGCTGGATACCTGCATGCTCGACGTGCGCTTCCGCGAAAAGTTTCAGGATGCCATGGCCGTGCTGATCAACGACCAGGAGCGCGCTGGCCTGGATATCCTTACGCATGGCGATCTGCACGTGGACGAAGACATGGCCGGGCGCGCCTGGCACCACTACCCGCTGCAGCGCTGGGCCGGCTTCGAGGGCGACTACCTACAGCCGGAAGAGACCACTGCGCCCTGGCTGCACTATCCGCCGGGAACGCTTCTAAACGAAATCTACACGGGGTGGCGCTGGCCGCACGTCACCGGCAAAATCGAGCACCGCCCGCTCGACTATCCCAAACTGTGGCGGTTGGCGCAGGCCAAGACGAGAAAGCCGGTGAAGTTTGGCACCTGCTGCTCCCAGGTGATGGCGCTCTTCCTGGACATCCACACGTCCCACTACAAAGACAAACGCCAGGTGATCTGGGACATGGCGGAGGCCATGAACAAGGAACTGCTGGTGTTGCGCGATGCCGGCTGCCGCTGCATGCAGATCGAGGAACCCACCTTCCACTTCATGGCGAACACCTTCGGCAAAGACCACGAGGAAGTGAAGTTCATGGTGGATGCGTTCAATCGCGAGGTGCAGGGGCTCGACGACGTGGAGTTGTGGATCCACACCTGCTGGGGCAACCCGAACATGCAGCGCGTGATGGAAGATACGGGCTACGCCAACTCGCTCGAAATCTATCTGGAACGATGCCGCGGAGACGTCTGGACGCTGGAGATGAAGGATCGCAACCAACAGGACCTTGAGCTATTCGAACCGTTCAAGAACGGCCTGAAGAAAAAGATCTGTATCGGCACGGTGAGTCATCGGGTCTTGCAAGCCGACCGGCCGGAGGATGTGGCCGCCGAGATTCGGAAGGCTTTGCGCTACATCCCTGCAGAGCGCTTGATTGTATCGAGCGACTGCGGCTTCGGCCGGCAAGGCTGCAATCGCGAGATCGCATTCTATAAGGCGAGCGCCATTGCACAAGGAGCCAACATCGTACGGCGCGAGCTAGGCCTGCCGGTTAATTACGTGCCCGCGGCGGATCCGATATTGCAGATCGATGTGGTGCCCGGCCGTTGACGTTTGGCAAAGCGGCGTCACCGCGCCTGCTCGCCCTCGTGGTGATCCAGAAAATCCTGATCGATCGCCTTCCGCCCCGCGAAGCCTTCATGCGTGCCATGCCAAAACCCGATAGACTCCTCGTCCAGCTTCCAGCACAGGTAAACCTCTTCGCCGCGGAAAAGCGTAGGGAAGTCCACCAGCCCCTTTTCCAGGTCCTTCACCAGCACGCCACTCTCCTCAAAGTTCTCCAGGATGGTCCGCAGCCGCTGCCCGGAAACCTCGCGGCGCGCCTTGTCTTCCGCCGCGCGCTCGCGGTTTACCAGGATGCCGCCCATCATGGTAATGCGCGCCGCCAGCGACTGCATAGCCTGCTCCGCCTCGTCGAATTGCGATTTCATCACCACCGCCTCACGCATCCACTCGCGGATCTGAGGGAGGGTGCGCTCGGCCTCCCAAAACGTGAAACGTCTCGACATATCAGGCGACCGGCTCGGCGTAGTGCGTCTCGACGTAGTCGTCCAGCATTCCGATGAACTCAGCCACGATGCGGTCGCCCTTCAGCGTGGTAGTCAGGCGTCCGTCCACAAAGACCGGCGCCTTGGGTTCCTCGAAAGTACCCGGCAGCGAGATGCCCAGGTTGGCGTGCTTGGATTCGCCCGGACCGTTGACCACGCAGCCCATCACCGCCACTTTCATGCTCTCCACGCCCGGATGCTTCGCCTTCCAAACCGGCATCTGCTCGCGCAGGTAGGTCTGGATCTGATCAGCCATTTCCTGGAAGAAAGTGCTGGTGGTGCGGCCGCATCCGGGGCACGCGGTCACCTGCGGCGTGAAACTGCGAATACCCAACGATTGCAGAATCTGCTGCGAAACGATAACCTCTTCGGTGCGGTCGCCGTTGGGCAGGGGCGTCAGCGAAGCGCGAATGGTGTCGCCGATGCCTTCCTGCAACAGGATCGCCAAGCCGGCCGTAGTGGCCACGATGCCCTTCGATCCCATGCCGGCTTCGGTCAGCCCCAAGTGCAGCGCGTAGTCGCAGCGTGCCGCCAGCGCGCGGTAGACGTCGACCAGATCCTGCACGCCGCTAACCTTAGCGCTGAGGATGATGCGGTCGTGCGCCAAACCATACTGCTCGGCCGCGGCGGCGGATTCGTTGTACTCGATGGCCGCCTCGATCATGGTGCGGAAATTGTCGTCGTGCTTCTTGCCTATGTTGACGTTACCCGGATTGATACGGTACTTGGAAAGCGCCCGCGCACATTCCGGATACTTGCGCAGCAGGATGTGGCCGTTGTAATGGAAGTCCCCGATAATGGGCACGCGCACGCCGAATTTGTCGAGGCAATCCACAATCCTCGGGACGGCCGCCGCCGCCTGTTCGGTGTTCACCGTGACGCGCACCAGTTCGGAGCCGGCACGGGCCAGCGCCATCACTTGATTCACGGTCCCGGTTACATCGGCGGTGTCCGTGTTGGTCATGGACTGGACCACAATCGGATGATTGCCACCCACTTTGACACCTGCAACGTCTACCACTGCCGCCGCGCGGCGGGGTTTCACTGCCATCGATCCTCCCAGGGAAACTCCGATTTTAGCATCGTGCGGCGCGCAGGCTTGTAGGGAGTTCGTATAGAGTGAAGATGTGACTGCAGTGGAGGCGTACGAATTGACAACCCAGGGAGGAGCCACGGACTTCGCGCGGCTAATTGCGGCATGCGAAGCGTTTGGGCCGTACTGTCTGATCGGCGGGTTGGCAGTCAATTGTTATGTGGAGCCGGTGTATACATTGGATGCCGATCTCGTGGTCATCGCCACCAATTTGACCAGTCTGGCTACACACGTATCGCCAACGAGCCAACTCCGCATCCAGTTTACGACTGACACCAGATCTCAGGCCTTCTTGAACCGGTCTATCGAGGCTGAAGTCCTCGGGGTGCGCGCAAAGATTGGGTGTCTAGCGGATATCACGCAAGGCAAGCTTTGGGCCTACAGCGACCCGCCCCGGCGTCTAAGCAAACGCAAGAAAGACGAATTAGACTTAATTCGGCTCGCGGAGGCGCACCCGAACTGAAATCGCTCTATCCGGTCGAGTTACAGGAGCAACTCGACCGGGGATGACAGGATGCGCCTCAGCGCCAGTGGCCTTCCACCAGAACCCACCCGCCGTGGCGGTGAACCCAGCGATGGGCGACCCAACGCGCGTGCGGATGTGGTGGAACTTCCCAACGGCCCGGCACCCATGCATAAGCGTGCCCGTCCCAGCTATGATACCCGGCGATCCAAACATGGTCCGGGCTGGGACGCGCTGGCGGTGTTTCGACAACTGCTACCGGCGGCCTAACCGTGACCACCACCTCGGCGCACAATATTCCGGCGCTCAGAATCAACCCAAGGGCAGAACCCGTTAATAGTTTCTTCAACATTCGCTTGCACTCCATTCCGTGATCATACGCCTATGTTAACCCCGCGATGTGCCTGAAAGACGCGGGTATCCAGCGAAACTCCGTACGAAATCATACGTCGCCTACCGCTACATCTCCGGCAGTTGACATTACAGCGGTAATCGGTTCAGAATCCAGATGGACGGCGAGTTTTTCAATGTGCCCGGGTGGCGAAACCGGCAGACGCAAAGGACTTAAAATCCTTTTCCCGGCAACGGGAGTGTGGGTTCGATTCCCACCCCGGGCACCAGACTGCATTTTCCCCCAATCCATAGTAATCTCAATAGAATGGATGGGCCGTTATGCGTGCTGGCAGACGCCCCCCGCCAGTACCAAGCCTTACTGGAAGTGTCGCAATCGGTGGCCGCCCACCGCGATCTCACCGCGCTCTTCCGGGATCTAGTGCAGCGTCTGCCACGCGTGGTCAGTTTCGATTCCTTGTGGCTTGTGCTGCACGATCCCGCCCGCAACCGCATGCGCCTGCACCTGTTGGAGGGGCCCGTGCGGGCAGCCCTCGATGCCGGCGACGAAGAAACGTGGCCACTGGAAAGGCCGATGGAAGAATCGCCCAGCGCGCTGGTGTGGAGCACGCAGGAGCCGCTGGTGGTATTCAACCTGGCGGAGGACGCGCGCTATCTCAAAGCTTTTGAGTTGTTGTTGGACAACGGCATTTGCTCGTGCTGCATTCTGCCGCTGACTACGGCGCACCGGCGCCTGGGGGCGGTAGGCTTTGGCCACGCCCGGCCTCACAACTATTCGGAAGCGGACGTCCGGTTCCTGGGGCAAGTGGCCCGCCAGATCGCCGTGGCGGTAGACAATGTTCTGGCGCACGAGGAGGCTTGCGAATTACAGACCGAACTCGCCGAGGAGCGCGACCGTCTCCGGCTGTTACTGGACTTGAATAACACGTTGACGCCGAACTTGGACCTGCGGCAGTTGTTGCGCGCCGTTTCGTCCAACGTGCGGCGGGCGATGCGCTGCGATTACACTAGCGTGATCCTGCCGGAGCCGGACGGCGAACACCTGCGTATTTATGCGCGGGATCTCTCGGACTTGCCGGAGCCCCCATCCGAAGAAACGACCGAAGAGCTGGTGGTGCCACGGGTAGGCACGCCGGCCGGCATTGTTCTCGATACCGGCAAGGCCTTGGTGCTGGGTGCGGAAGAACTGGGGCGCTTCGATCCGAAGATCAATCCCACAATTGCCTTGGGACTGAAGTCGGCGTGTTTTCTGCCTCTGATTGCGCGTGAGCGGATGCTCGGCACACTGAACGTCGGACGCTTTCCGGAGCGGGCATTCACACAAGACGATGTGGACTTTCTTCGTCAAGTGGCGAGCCAGGTGGCACTGGCCGCGGACAATGCGCTGGACTACCATCAGGTGGCGGAATCCAAACAGCGGCTGGCGGAGGAACGCGTCTATCTGAACGAGGAGATCCGCAGGGGGCAGAACTTCGAGGAGATTATCGGTTCCAGCGCGGCGCTGAAGAACGTTCTGAAGCAGGTGTCCATCGTGGCGCCCACGGATTCGACCGTGTTGATTCTGGGCGAGACCGGCACCGGCAAAGAGATGGTGGCGCGGGCCATCCATAATGTAAGCGCGCGCCGCGACCACACTTTCGTGAAAGTGAATTGCGCAGCAATTCCGCTGGGGCTCCTTGAAAGTGAACTGTTTGGCCACGAGAAAGGCGCGTTTACCGGAGCCATTGCGCGCAAGACGGGGCGATTCGAAGTGGCGCATCAAGGCACTTTGTTCCTGGACGAAGTGGGGGATATTCCGTCGGAATTGCAGCCCAAGCTGCTGCGGGTCTTGCAGGAGCAGGAGTTCGAGCGCTTAGGCAGCACGCACACCATCAAAGTCAACGTGCGGCTGGTGGCCGCCACCAGCCGCAACTTGCCGGCCATGGTGGAACAGCGCGAGTTTCGCGGCGACTTGTACTATCGCCTGAACATTTTTCCGCTGGTGGTTCCGCCGCTCCGGGAGCGCAGCGACGACATCCCGCTGCTGGTGGAATACTTCGTGGCGCGTTTCGCGGAGCGCCTGGGCCGCAAGGTCGACCGCGTGGACCGGCAGACGATGGAACTGCTGCAGGCTTATCACTGGCCGGGAAATATCCGGGAGTTGCAGAATGTGATCGAGCGTAGCGTCATTCTGGCGGAGGGTGGCACGCTACGAATCGACGCGAGCGTGCTACAAACCGCCGGACCGGGCAAAGCAACCTCGCATGGGGATGTTCTGCGGCAGAACGAGAAAGAATTGATCGAGGCGGCGCTTGCTGAGACCCGGGGCCGCATAGCGGGGCCGCGCGGCGCGGCGGCGCGGCTCCGTATCCCAGCCTCCACGCTCGAGTCCAAGATCCGGGCTCTGAGGATCGATAAGTTCAAGTTCCGTTCGTGAGGATCGAGACGCGGGGAACTCGCAGATTGTCTGGGAGTGTGCGCGGCATCTGTCCGATATGGCGATAATTCGCTCATGTGAATCGGCGCAGCCAAGCGCGTTTGTCGGTACCGATTCCGGCAAACCTGCCTGATCGGGACTTAACCGGCTAATCTCTGCGTATTCTTGAGGCGGGTTGAGTTCTTGGTTTCGGTGAGGATCTTGACGATGCGATTGGCAAGACGATCGAGAAGGCGGCGCGCGGTATTGTTGGAAACGCCGCGGAGGTACATCTCCAGAGCTTGCTCGGCGGTGGCTAATGAGTCGATTAGGCTCGACAAATCCGCACGAGGGGCGCCAGAGGAGATGGCCGGGGATGGCGCCAGGCGCCTGGGATGGGAGAGCGCCAGTAGAACTCGCGCTGAAGATCCTGTTGGGTGATCTCGAGATACTCCAAGGTCATGTGCGGCTCTTGTGGCCGAGGAGTTTTATAAGGGTGGCCGAGCGGACACCAGCGCGCAGCATCTCAGTCCCGGATGTGTGTCGAAACTGGTGCGGGGAGGGCCTGCCAGGCACAGGTAGTGATCGAGCAGTTTCACGGAATCGCGATTCAGTGGCAGCATGCGAATCTTTTTGCCTTTGCCCGGGACCCGGATCTGCGAATCCGGGAACTGGATGTCCTCGCGGCTGAGTGCCAGGACTTCGCATGAGCGCAAGCCATGAAGTAACAGGGAGCGGACGCGTGCCGTCGCCGGTGCAACAGACGCTAAGATAAGACACGACAAGGTTACAATGTCAGATCAAAGTCGTCGCGTTGAGATCCTCGTCAGAGACAACAATTCTTCGAGCATCAAAAGCATCAAAGGAGGAGGCGGCATGTAGGTTTTTTGCCCATCATCAGCGAGAGCGGTATATCTCAAGGCATGGTTCTCATGTTGTGAATGGATCCCCGTAGCAACCGGACGGTGCGCAGTTATGCCCACGATCTCCTCCATTTCCTCCGCGGGTGGGCGGCCGCGCATAAGACCACCGCTATTACCAAACAAGCCCTAACCGAGTCGACCTTTCTCCACTCCATTCGCTTCCAGGTGGACCAGAATCTCCCGCCTGCCGCTGAAAGCGTCAACCGCGACTGGGAACGGTCGAGCGTGCCATGCGGCGTGAGTTTCCCGACGCCCCCCTTCTGTTTGCACCCGGCTTTCAGAACTGGTACTGGCGGCAATCGCGGCTGGGCTATGGGCGGCCCCGTCCGGCGCTGACTCAGTTGCGGGTCAAGACACCCAAACGCTTGATTGAGCCGCTGTCGGTCGAGGACGTGGCGCGCTTCTGATCCAGTTTCCGCACCTCGCGTGACCTGGCCATCGTGGGCCTGATGATTGTCGCGGTGTTGTGCGAGCCTCAGCAGCCCCGCGGCACAATTCGTATCGAAGTTGCCTTCACCACCGCTGTCACTTGCTCGCCTCGGTGCAGGCGCATTTCTTCCTCGGATTGCCGCGTCACGATGGCGGTTAGCCGGAAGCCGCAATCGAGCGTCACGCGCGCCAGCGGCCCCTCGGGAACCAACGATACAATCCGCGCAGCCAAACGATTGCGGGCGCTTGTCGGATTACTCGACGAGTTCCGCTCGATGGTGACACTCTCCGCGCGAATGCATGCGAACACGTCCGCGCTCGCGCCGGCAGCGTCCACGGCTACCAGGCGTGCGCCCGCGATATCGAGCGTGACCAACCCCGCGCTCCGCGAGACGACATGCGCCGGGCAAATGGTTTCGACCCCCACGGCTTCGGCAACATCCGCATCCGCCGGGCAATCGAAGACACTCTCGACGGCGCCCGCCTGGCGCAGTCTGCCATCGATCATGATGGCGACGGAATCGCCCAGCGCCAGCGCTTCGTTGCGGTCGTGCGTAACCACAATCGCGGGTATCTGCACATTCGCCAGCAATTGCCGTAGATCGGCGCGCATGCGCAGTTGCGTGGGTGCATCCAGCGCGGAAAGCGGCTCATCCAGCAGCAGCAGACGGGGCTGCGCCGCCAGGGCGCGCGCCAGTGCCACCCGCTGCAATTGGCCGCCCGAAAGCTGCCGCGGATAGCGGTCTGCGAGTTCGCTTACCTCGAAGCGAGTGAGCAGGTCGTTTACGTTATGCACGGCCGCCCCCCGCGCGCCGTATGCCAAATTGCCCCGCACCGTCAGATGCGGGAAGATGGCGTAGTCCTGGGATAGATAGCCAACGCGGCGCTTCTGCGGCGCCAAGTTCGTTCCGCGCGCGCTGTCGTACCAGATTTCGTCGCCGCACTGGATCGACCCTGCGTCGGGTTTGTCCAGCCCGGCGATCAAACGCAACACTGTGGTCTTGCCCGCACCGGATGGTCCGAATAAGACCGTCACCGAATGCGTTCCCAACGGCAGACGTAGCGCGGCCGCGATCTCGGGTCCACCGTGGTGCCGTTTGCGGACGTCGACGATGAGGTCATTGTCCATATGGCGGCCATACGGCCCAGATCCTCCGCCGGAGTCCGTAAGTTGCCGTTAGAACCAGAAACGAGATACCCAACAGCAGCAGCGAAGTTTGCATCGCGGCGGCGTAATCGAGCGATTGCACGTCGTCGAAGATCGAGATGGACACGGTGCGGGTGATGCCCGCCAGATTGCCGCCCACCATCAGCACCACGCCGAATTCGCCCAGCGTGTGCGCGAAGCTGAGAATCATGCCGGTGACGATGCTGGGGATGGAGAGCGGCACGATCACACGGAAGAACGTAGCCGCGCGCGAAACGCCCAGGCACCAGGAGGCTTCGATCAGCTTGCGGTCCACCGCCGCAAATCCCGATGTGATCGGCTGTACGGCAAACGGCAGGCTATAGAGCACGGACGCGACCAGCAGCCCCTGAAACGAGAATGGCAGCATGCCGCCGGTGAGCGCAGCGTACAAGCGCCCCGCCGGACTGTGCGGACCGATGGCCAACAGGATGTAGAATCCCAGGACGGTGGGCGGCAGCACCAGCGGCAGTGCCACCACGGCCTCCACCAGGAACTTCCACCGGCCGGGCGAAAAAGTCAGCCAATGCGCGACTGGCAGCCCGATGGCCAGCAGGATGAGCGTGGTCCAAAAGGATAGACGCAGGCTCAGCCAGAGCGCTTGCCACTCCATTTAGTCTCCCGAGAATCCATATCGCTTCAGAATAGCGCGGCCTTCTGGCGCCAACAGAAACGCGCGGAAGGCTTGTGCGGCTTCCGAATTCTTGCTCCACTTCAGGATCGCGCCGCCCTGCTGAATGCGCGGATACGCATCGCGCGGCACTTCCCAATACCGTCCCTGGCCGGCGGCGCTCGGCGCGATGGCCAGCGAAAGCGCCACAATCCCCACTTCCGCCGCGCCGCTCTGCGCCAGTTGAAACGTCTGGGAAATATTCTCACCCATCACCAGCTTGTCCTTCACGGCGTCGTAAATCCCCACTGCGCGCAAGGCGGACTCGGCCGCGCGGCCATACGGCGCATGCGCAGGATTGGCGATGGCGATGTGCCGCACGGCTGGCTGTCGCAATGCATCCATTCCCATGTGCGCGATGTCTATGCCGGAGGTATTCCCGGTCCACAGCACGATGCGGCCATCCGCATAGGTGAAGTCGCTTCCTGGCAGGATCAAACCCTGCTCAGCCAGCTTACGCGGGTATTGTACATCGGCCGACAAGTAGAGATCGAAGGGAGCGTGGTTCACCAACTGGGCGTAGAACATGCCCGAAGATCCGTAGGTTGGCTCGATGCGCGCTTCGGAATACCGCTGGCGGAAGGCCTTCACCACATCGTCGAGAGCGTATCTTAAATCGGCCGCCGCGGCAATACGCAAGGGAGGCGGAGGGGTACTGCACGCCGCCGTGACTAAGCCGGCAATGCCGAGCGTGATGCGGGCGAAGGACACTGTCCTCTATTAATAACATTATTGGGTCTCCATACAGGCGAGTGGGCCTTGGTGGATTCCGGCCGGATCCTTCCCGGCTTCGGTAAAGAATTCCTGGAAGAGATTACTCAAGCGGGTTGCCGGCGGATGGCCAGGCCATCTGAATTTCGTTTGTACTGTGCAGCATCCGGAGCATGCCGGGTTGGCACCCGGATTGCTACTCGTGACGGCCAATCCTAAAATGGAACCGGCCGCCACGCCGGCTACAGGGGCATTAACTTTTGGACGATATCCAAATATTAAGTTGCCCATTGAGAAGTTGACTGGCCATCTTCAACTAGCAGAGTTGTAGTACAGGAGCGCCGGCTTCGAACTTCGAGCCTTGAAGCGCTCG
Source organism: Bryobacteraceae bacterium (assembly GCA_049516155.1). Taxonomy (GTDB): domain Bacteria; phylum Acidobacteriota; class Terriglobia; order Bryobacterales; family Bryobacteraceae; genus Bog-159. Next base: position 13,986 of record JBEKTJ010000138.1, on the reverse strand, counting down.
CTGGAGGCAATGCTGCGAAAGAAGGAAAACCAATCATGCTTGTTCGACATCAGTCCGTGAAAATGCTTTGTCTTCTTACCCTGGCGTGCGAAAGTTTGTTCGCGCAGGCCCCTGTGCTGTTCTTCAGCGACATCACCAGCGGGCCAAACACCGGGGGCGAGAATGGCAATGGCGCCTATGTGACGATTTACGGCAATTATCTCGGGGCGGCCCAGGGCGCTTCCACCATCACGGCAGGCGGGAGCCAAATGGTGAACTGCCAGGTTTGGGGCGCCGCTTGGTTCTGGTATCAAAAAATAGCTTGCCAGCTAGGGACCAACGCCGCTAGCGGCAATCTCGTCGTTACCGTGAACGGGCAGACCTCCAATGCGCTGCCATTCACCGTGGCGCCAGGCAACATCTACTTCGTCGCCACCACGGGTAGCGACAACAACACCGGCGCCTTCGCCTCGCCTTGGCGCACGTTGTTGAAGGCGCGCAATACGATGCTGCCGGGCGATATCACGTATGCCATGAACGGCGTAACGCAGTCGACCGACGATGGCACGGGTTGGGACTCCGCGTTTCTGCTGTCTGGCGGGGGCGATGGGAACTGGTGTTCGCCGACCGGTAATCCGCGAACCTTGGCGGCGTATCCGGGCGCCACCGTAACCATCGGCAACGCCAGCGGCGGATCGCCGGAATACGGTCTGAGAACCAGCGATTGCCAGGGCAACTGGGTTTTCTCCGGAATCGCTTTCCGCGGGCAATCTCCGGCCGAGACCGGCAGCGGAAGCAACTATCGCTTCTCGGGCAGCGACATCACCTGCCCCTATACGCAAGGTAGCGGGGGCAGCGCGTGCTTTGAAACTTCGCAAGTGACGCATATCGACTTCTACGGAAACCACGTCTATAATGCCGGAGCGGCCGACGCTTCGGCGTTGTTCCAGGGAGTCTATTTTTCCACCGACAGCAACGATATCGATATGGGTTGGAACCTGGTGGAGAATGTACACGGCTGCCGCGGCGTGCAAGTACATTCATCGCCGCTGGGCGGCGGCGGCCCATCCGATCCGACCGGCCACGATCAATACGATATCTCCATTCATGACAATACCATCCACAACACGCAGTGCGACGGGCTTATCGTCGACACGGTCGATCCATCGCAGGGGCCTGTGACCATCTACAACAACGTCATTTACGACGCCGGGATCGGGCCGGACAATCCGGAAGTCACAGGCGGCTGGAACTGCATCAATATTCCCGGTAGCACGGCGAACGGTCCCGCTGGCAGCGGCACGGTGGAGATATTCAACAACACCTTGTTCGCTTGCGGAACTTTCGCAAATCCGCCGTATGGGAACGACAACAACGCGATCGCGGAAAATGGCGACGAGGCGCCCGGCGCGCCTGCCATCTACGTGCACATTCGCAACAATTTGATGGATTCGGTGCCGACCACATTGTTCCCCGGCGGCGTGCCGTATGTGGTGATCTGGGATCCCGTCACCGGCAACCCTTGCACCAATTTGCAGGTTTGTCCCTGGCTTTTCGGAACCAATAACCTGATGTACGGCGCGGGCGTCCCGTTGACCAACCTGACCGAAATCCTGGCCTCGCTGGATGCGAACCCGCAGGTGGTCAGCACCTCGCTCCCCGACCTGCACCTGACAGCCGGCAGCCCGGCGAGTCTGGCGGGAGCCGCTATCGGTGCGATCGGCGTTTTTGGCGTCAACAATACGGGACGCGACCATGACGGACTCCAGCGCGGGCCGTTGCCTTCGATCGGCGCCTATGAGCCCAGCATAGGTTCCGGCGGGAACCCGACGGTAAGCATCAATCCGCCGCAAGCCAGCTTGCAGGTCGGGCAACCTCAGCAGTTCAGCGCAACGGTCAGCGGCACTGGCAATACCGCCGTGAGCTGGTCTATGAGTCCGGTGTTCGGAACGCTTACCTCCGCGGGACTCTACACTTCGCCAGCCAGTGTTCCTAGTCAGGAGACGGTTGCCATCACGGCTACGTCGATCGCCAGCCCAACCGCCTCGGCGACCGCCACCGCCGTTGTCAATCCGAGTTCCTTGACGGTCAGTCCGGCCGTCGCCATTCTCAGCGCCGGCCAGTCCATCCAGCTCGCTGCGCGGGTCACGGGCGGCGGCAACGCAGCGGTGGTCTGGTCCATGACACCGGCGTTGGGGACGCTCTCTCCATCCGGCCTTTACACTGCGCCAGCCAGCGCTGCCGCCACTCAATCCGTGACCGTCACGGCCACCTCCGTGGCGAATTCGACCGTGATCGGGACTGCGGAGATCACGCTGCCGACCGGACAATACACGGTTTCATTTGCTGTCGTGAGCGGCACCTCGGTCAAGGTGAGCTGGACCGCGCCTGGCGGACGGCCCGCCAGCGACTGGGTCGCTCTTTCATCCATTGACGCTCCAGCCGATTGGTATACCTGGAGCCAGAGCACCGGCGGCGCCGCCACAGGCAGCGCGGTCCTGAATTTGCCCACGTCTCCGGGAATCTGGGTATTCCGCTACTATACCGGGACCAACTATGCAATTACCGCCACTAGTGCGCCGCTTTATATGGGTGTCTCCGGTTTCAGCGTCGCGGCTTCGCCGGGTACGGCCGCCCCCAGCGCCCCACTTACGGTGACGTGGACTGCTCCCGCGGGACGGCCCGCCGGCGACTCCATCCAGCTTTTCCGGTTTGGGGTCAGCGATACAGGTCCGGCTGCGGTCGAGAATATCAGTGGATCCGGCGGGACCTTCACGATAAACGCGCCGCGCATCGCCGGCCAATACCAGTTCCGCTATCTGTTAGGCGGAGGGGGGTGGGTTACGGCAATGGTGGGTCCGGTGATCACCGTGCAATAATTCACTGCGGTAGTCCTGCCGGAGGACTGCCAGTCGAGGACGGCATGGAGATTTGAAACGTGCAACCTCCTCCTGGTGTGGGCAGCAGACAAATGTCTCCGCCATGCGCCCGTACCGCCCACTGCGCGATCGACAGCCCCAGGCCCGCTCCGCCAAACTCGCGCGACCGGGATTCATCCACGCGATAGAATCGGTCGAAGATTCTTGCGGAGTGTTCCGATGCGATCCCAGGACCCGTATCGGCAACTTCCAGCTGGACGCTTTCCGCAGGCGCGGCATGTACTCTCACCGTAATCGAACCACCGGGGCGGGAGTACTTCACCGCGTTGTGAATGATATTTACCAGCGCCTGCCGCAGAAACATCCGATCGCCTTTGAGGCTAATGCCATCGTCTCCTTCAATCGCGATTCGCAGGGCCTTTTCCTCCGCAAGGATTTCAAATAAACCGGCCGCTTCGCGCGCCAGATCCATAAGTGGGAACACCGTGGGATGCAGTTGAATACGCCCCGCGTCCGCGCGCGAGATGGTCAGCAGGCTATCGACCAGCGCAGTCAGACGATTCACTTCCTCCAGCATGCTGCCGATGGTATCGCGGAATTCCTCGCGGTTTCCGTTCTTCTGCAGCGCCACCTCGCCCACGCTCCGGATGGATGCCAGCGGCGTGCGCAGTTCATGGGACGCGTCGGAGGTAAACCTGCGCAGTTGCTCGAAGGACTGTTCCAGCCTTGCGAGCAGGTCGTTAAATACTCGCGCCAGATGGTCGAGTTCGTCCCCCGCCTGACCCACGGGCAGGCGCTCATGCAGACGCTCCGATGTGATCCGGCCGGCGCGGCCAGCCATCTCCTGCAGCGGGTCCAGGGCGCTCCGGACGAGCATGTAACCGGCAATACCCGCCACCATCAACACGATTGGCAGGGCCAGCAGCGATGCCGCGCCGAATTCCTCGAAGCGCCCCCAGATTTGGCGCATGCTATAAGCCAGCCGGATTAGGATAGGGTGGCCGTTGAGCACGTGACGGCGGCTGACCATGCGCAGCGGCGTTCCGTCGGCGAGGCGCGCCGAGCGGTTCGAGTATTGGTTCTGGCCTTCGCGCGGGATCGGGCGGCCGCCCAGCGCTTGCCCTGCCAGGCGCTCGTTGCGATAGAGGACGCCACCCTCGGGAGAGAGAACCTCCAGGTACCGTTCCAGTACCTGCTTGGACTCCGGGTGATTGTGATAGTCCTCGTTCAGCAGCAGGCGCCCTCCGGCATCGAAGTAAAGCAACCCCTCCACCGTCTCGATATCCTGAACCGCGTAATGATCGAGTTGGTTGCGCATCTCGAAAAACATGAATGCGGCGGTCAGGATCCAGGAGAGCACTAACACACTCGCCAACACGAAGACGTACCAAAGCGTCAGCCGCGTGCGGACGTGTGTGGGGCGGAGTCTGCGGAGCATATAAATACTTGCCGGGTTTCCCCTGACGGAACAGTCACAAAAACGTCAGAAAGACTTAAGGCGCAAGCAGGGCCAGTCAATGCTAAACCTTAGACGTGAATCCAAATCATATTAGAATTTTTCGTCATAGTATAGCTTCCGCTGCCTTTCTGGCCGGACTGACACTGATGCTTTCGCCGGCCGTCCAGGCTAAGAACAAAACGCCCAATGCCGTGCCGTCCGGACCGAACGATGAGATCCAGGTGGTGGGCCACGTGCCTCTGACAGACGGGACCGTAGGGCGATTCCTGGCCACACAGCACTACAGCAGTTACTATCTTTACGCCGAGCGCGAAGCGGGCAAAGGTGTGACACTGATCGATGTGACGAATGCAGGCAAGCCTTCTGTACTCGCTAACTTCCCCTATTCGTCCGGTGGTTCCGACAGCCTCGCGGTAGTCGCGGGAACCGCGGCTCTGGTCACCAGCGTACCGGCCGCTCCGGCATCGGCCGCCTCGCAAACGATTCGGATCATGGATTTTTCGGATCCGCGAAATCCCCGGGTCGCGCGCGAGTTCACCGGCGTTACAGCGCTGAGCCGGGACGATCGGCGGGGGCTGATCTTCGTCGCGAACACCGAGGGCATCTGGATTTTGCGGCAGCACCTCGCGCAAGACCCGCAAATGGAGAAGGACTACGCGAACTATGTGCTGTATTCGCATTGATGCGGCACACGCCACGGTATCACTCAGCCCGATTCTTCGCGCACCACAAATCCAACGCCGCGCACGGTTTGCACCAGTTTTTGCTCGAACTGATCGTCTACCTTGCGCCGTAACCGGGCCACATGCACATCGATCACGTTGTCCAGCGGCGTGTGGCGGCCCGCCTCCTTCCAAACCTCGCGCGTCAACATTTCGCGGGATACCACGTGGCCTTGATGACGCACCAGATACTCCAGCAGTTCGAACTCGCGCGCCGTAAGTTCCAGGGTCTGGCCGCCGCGCGTGACAGTACGCGCCACTGCGTCCATCCGCAGGTCCGCCACTTGCAGCTTAGGGCTGCCCTCCGGGATTCCCCTGCGGCCGAGTGCCCTGATACGCGCGAGCAGTTCCGGAAATGCAAACGGTTTCACCAGGTAATCGTCGGCGCCCGCATCCAGGCCGCGCACGCGATCTTCGATTGCGTCCCTGGCCGTCAGGATCAGGACCGGCGTCTTGAATCCGCGGGCACGCATCGTCGTCAGGATTTCCAGACCGTTCCTGCCTGGAAGCATTACGTCAAGCACCACCAGGTCGAAACTCTCCGCCTGAGCCAGATAAAATCCTTCCTCGCCGGTATGCGCCAGGGAAACCTCGTACTGTCCTGCCCGCAGGCCCTCACGCAATGCCTCGCCCAGTTTGGGCTCGTCCTCGATCACTAGAATACGCATTTCTCTATTTCGGTTTTCTGAAGCTGCCGTTAGGAAAACTTCAGGAAGTCTTCAGTAGCATTTTCGGGCTTTCGCCGGTATACCGGTATATATAGGCTGCACGCCCCGAAACCATTCACTTAGTCTACCGAGTCCATCGTAACACTTGACTATAGAAATTGTTACGACTCGATTACAAAAAGAAACATTCGGGTGTGTCAGCTATCGGTTGCGGGAAAGCGAATGCTGGCACAGGGCTTGGCGAAGAAGGTCACGATTCATCTCAATGAGGACACCACTGCCCGCCACGATTTCCTCTACAACGAGATCCTCGTCTTCCTGCGCGAGCGCGGAGTGGCGGGCGCCACTCTGATCCGGCCGGCGGCGGGATTTGGTTCGCACCATCGGAAACACTCGACCGAGGGTGGACTGGCGGAACGCGAGCACCTGCCGGTGCAAATCGAGTTCATTGAGACGAAGGAAGCGGCAGAGGCGCTGCTGCCAGCGCTTTGCGAACTGATCACCGACGGTCTGATTGAGGCTCATGACACTACCGTCATAAAGTCTATCGCGCGGGAAGAGCCCAGCTAGGATGCGGAAGCGGTCCGTTCTCATGTTAGCCTTGCTCGCGACCGGCCCGGCGGGACGTTTCGCGGAGGCTCAAGCGCCGAAGAGGCTCACGCTGGGCGAGGCCGAGCAAATTGCGCTGCGCAATCATCCCCGGATCGGTTCGGCGAATCTGGTGGCGCAAGCGGCGAAATCTGCCGTCGCCGAAAGCCGCGCGCCGTCCTATCCGCTCCTCGTGGGCAGTTTCACCGGCGTGGGGGCGGACCACAGCACCACGCTCGCAGCGGGCGCCGTGCAGACTTCAAGCCTATACAGCCGTGTAGCCGCCGGGGTGACCATCAGCCAACTGGTCACCGATTTCGGACGGACCGTGAATCTGACCGAAGCGGCCAAATTGCGGGCCTCGGCGCAGGAACAGATCGTCGGAAATACGCGCGCGGCGATTCTGATTGAGGTTGATCAGGCTTACTATCAGGCGCTGGCGGCGGATACGGTCCTGAAGGTTGCGCAAGCGGTGGTCGACAATCGCCGCCTGACGTTGCGGCAAGTCCGGGCGCTGGCGCAAAGTTCGTTGAAATCGACCCTGGACGTAAGCTTCGCGGAGGTCGCCGTTTCGGAGGCGGACCTGGCGCTGGTGCGCGCAGAGAACGACGTTCAGGCAGGCCGTGCGCGCCTCAACGCCGCACTGGGCACTTCGCAGACGGAAACCTTCGACCTTGCCGACGAACCCTTGCCGCCCCCGCTCGAACCCAATCCCGAGGCGGGAGTCGTGCGGGCCGTGCAGCAACGCCCCGACCTGGCGGCGATGCGCCTGAGCCGCGACGCCGCGCATCGTTTCGCGCGCGCCGAGGGAGACTTGAGCCGCCCCACAGTCAGTCTGATCGGCGTGGCAGGCGCTCTGCCGGACGCCGATCCCCGGCTGCGTTCGACTTACAGCGCCGCGGGAGTCAATGTCAATGTGCCGATCTTCAACGGCAATCTGTATGCCGCGCGGCACAGCGAAGCGGAGTTGCGCGCGCAGGCCGCGGACAAGGATGTCGACGATCTTACAGTGCAGGTCACCGAGCAGGTGCGGGTGGCGTGGCTGGAAGCCAACACCGCATTTCGCCGCCTGGATGTGACTGCCCGCCTGGTAGCCCAAGCGGAGCAGAGTTTGCGGCTAGCGCAGACGCGCTACGACAACGGCCTGGGTAGCATCGTGGAACTGAATCAAGCGCAACTGAGCCAGGTTTCCGCCGAGATCGCCGCCGCCGGGGCCAAGTATGAGTACCTGAGCCGGCGGGCCGCGCTGGCATTTGTAACAGGGGGTTTGCGATGAGGACTGGTATCTCCGAGACGCATGCGAAGTCGGCGCTGTTATGCACCGTGATTATAGGTCTAAGCTCCTGCGCGAAGACCCACGCCGCGGGTGAGAACGCCGCCGCCGCGGCGCCTCCCTTGGTTCCCGTGGCCAAAGCCGCGCGCGCCGATCTGGCCAGCAACGTGGTGCTCACGGCCGAATTCCTACCGTTCCAGCAGGTGGATTTGATGGCTAAAGTCGCGGGCTATGTGCGGTCGATCAAAGTGGATATTGGAGACCGCGTCCGCGAGGGCCAGGTCCTGGCGACCCTGGAAATCCCCGAAATGGAGGACGATCTGGCGAGGGGCGCGGCGGCCATCGATCAGGCCGAGGCCGAGATCGCCACGGCGTCGGACGAGTTGCATCGCGCAGAAGCGGTGCATGACTTGGCGCACCTATCCTATAACCGGATCGCAGACGTTCTGAAACGGGAGCCCGGTCTGGTGCCCCAGCAGGAGGTCGATGAAGCCCGCTCGCGCGACCTGATCGCGGAGGCGCAAGTCTCCGCCGCGAAATCCGGTTTGCGCACGGCCGAGCAGCGCGCCCGCGTGGCGCGGGCCGAGCGGACACGCGTGCAAACGCTGCACAACTACACGACCATCGCGGCGCCATTCGATGGAGTCGTAACCAAGCGGTATGCCAATGAGGGATCCATGATCCAAGCGGGCACGGCTTCGCAAACACAGGCCATGCCCATCGTGCAGCTTTCCCAGAACAACCTGCTGCGATTGATCCTGCCCGTGCCGGAATCGGCCGTATCGCGCGTCCGCGTGGGCGGAACTGTGGACGTCCGAGTGTCTTCGCTGGGCAGAACATTTCCGGGCCGGGTGGCCCGGTTCGCGAGCGACATCCAGCCGTCCACTCGCACCATGGACACCGAAGTGGACGTCCCCAATCCGTCGTTGACCCTGATTCCCGGCATGTATGCCGAAGTGGACCTGCGGGTCGATGAGCGCCGCGACGCCCTAACGGTTCCGTTGGACGCCGTGGATCGAAACGGAGGGTCCACGCGCGTTTACACGGTCACGCCATCCGGCGCGATCCACATCGTGGCAATCACCCTGGGTCTGGAAGACGACCGGCGCGTGGAAGTGCGGTCCGGATTGCGCGATGGCGATGTAGTCGTGGTGGGCCGGCGCACCGCGTTGAAGGAGGGACAACAGGTGCAAACCAAATTGTTAGTGGCGCAGGTTCAATAGCTATGTCGCGGTTCGCCATTCGCACGCCATATCTGATCGTGGTCGTCTGCCTGGTGATCGTGCTGGTGGGGACCGTCAGCGTGGCGCGTATGCCGGTGGACCTGTTTCCGGCCATGAACATTCCAGTTGTGGCCGTGGCGACTTTCTATTCCGGCATGCCGCCGGAGCAGGTCGAAGGCAACATCACGTATCACCTGGAGCGGTTTTTCACGCTGGCCAGCGGCATCGACCACATGGAATCCCGGTCGCTGTCGGGCGTGAGTCTCATCAAAGTATATTTTCAGCCGGGCACCAATCCGGACTCGGCGGTGACCACCATCGCCAGCTTGGCCATGGCCGAGATCAGCCACCTGCCACCGGGCACGCTGCCGCCATTCGTATTGAAGATGGACGCCTCAAGTTTGCCCGTCTGCCTGGTGACCCTGAAAGGCGAAGACCTTAGCGAGACGCAATTGAAGGACTTGGCGCAGAACGTGGTGCGCAATCAATTGGCGGGCGTGGCGGGCGCCGCCGTGCCGCAGCCGTTCGGCGGCAGATGGCGCGAGATCATGCTCTACGCCGACCCGTTCAAGCTCGAAGCGCGGCAATTGAGCTTGATGGATGTAGTGCGCGCCATGAATGACTCGAACCTGATTTTGCCGGCCGGCGACGTGCAGATCGGGCCGTACGATTACAACATTTACGCCAATAGCCAGGTCGCCAAGGTCGACGACATCAATCGCGTGCCGATCAAGGTGACGGGCGAGAATCCTGTGCGCGTATCGGATATCGGCGTGGCCAAAGACGCGTATGCGGTGCAATACAACGCCGTCCGCGTAGACGGGCAGAGATCGGTGTACTTGCCGGTACTAAAGCAAGGTGGCGACTCCAACACCATCGATGGCGTGCGCGAACGGCTGAAGGGGCTGTTCGACGTTCCATCGTCGCTGGTGAGCCGCGTGGTTTTCGATCAGTCGCAGTTTGTAAAGACAGCCATCCGGACGCTGCTCGATGAAGGCGGCATCGGTCTTCTGCTCACGTCGCTGATGATTCTGGTCTTTCTTGGTAGCCTGCGCGCCACTGTCGCTGTGTTCTTCTCGATCCCGCTCTCGGCACTGGCGGCATGCATCGCGCTGCAAATCGGCGGCAGCTCCATCAACACCATGGTGCTGGGTGGCCTGGCGCTGGCGCTATCGCGGTTGATCGATAACTCGGTGGTGGTGCTGGAGAATATCTACCGGCATCTGGAGATGGGCGATCCGGCTGCGGTGGCCGCGGAAAAAGGCGGCCGGGAAGTGGCGCTGCCGGTGCTGGCATCCACGCTGACGCTGGTGGTCGTTTTCTTTCCCGTGACCCTGCTATACGGCGTCAGCAAGTTCCTATTTTCGTCAATGGCGCTGGCGGTGGTGCTTTCGTTGTTTGCTTCGTACCTGGTGGCCATGACGGTGGTGCCTCTCTTCTGCGCCCGATTTATGGGGCATGCCGGCCATCAGGCGGCAGCGGCGACGGGATTCAACGCCTGGTTCAACCGGGGATTCGGCCGGTTTCTCGACGTATACGACAAGCTGGTCGCCAAGGTGCTGCGGCGTCCGGCATTTTGCCTGAGTATTTTGGGACTGGGCTTCGCGGCAAGCTTGCTCGTATTCCCGTTTCTGGGGCTTTCCTTCTTTCCGCGCACCGACGCCGGGCAGTTTGTAATTAACGTGAAAGCGCCGTCAGGCACCCGGCTGGACGAGACCGAGAAGGAGATCGCCCGTCTGGAGGCGCTCCTGCGCCGCACTATTCCGGCAAGCGATCTGTCGATGATCGTGTCGAACATCGGCGTCGATCCGGGCTTCTCCGCGATTTATACATCGAACTCGGCCATGCATACCGCGTTTGTTCAGGTGGGCCTCAAACCCGGCCACACAACAGACAGTTACGAGTACATGGAGCGGGTGAAGGAACGCATGCGGGAAGAGATGCCCGAGCTGGCCGCGTACTTTTCATCCGGCAGCCTGATCGACGCGGTGCTGAACCTGGGACTCGCCGCGCCGATAGACGTGCAGGTCGGCGGCACGAATCAGCAGGCCAGCTATGCGGCCACGCTGGACCTCGCCCGCCAGATCCGGCAGATCCGCGGCGTGGCGGATACTTACATTCCGCAGGACCTGGATTATCCGGCGCTGCGGCTGGAGGTGGATCGCACGCGTGCGGGCGAACTGGGATTGAGCGAGAAGGAAGTTGTGCAGAACGTCATCACCGCGCTGACCTCGAACCAGATGGTGGCTCCCAACATCTGGATCGACCCGAAAAACAACAACAACTACTTCCTGAACGTGCAGTATCCCGAACACCAGATTCGGAACCTGCTCGACCTGCGGTCCATTCCGCTGCATGGCGCCGGGCTGAAGCGCCCCACGCGGTTGGACATGGTGAGCACCATCACGCACTTCGAGGCGCCCACGGAAGTGGATCATTACCAGATCCGCCGGGTGCTGGATATCTATGTGCGTCCGCTGGGCGAGGGCATCGGATCGATTGCCGGCCAGATCGACGGATTGATCGCGCGCGCCAAGCTGCCGGCGGGCGTGAATGTCACGATGCGGGGGATGGTGGAAGGCATGCGCACCTCGTTCAAGAGCTTCGCCCTAGGCCTAACGCTGTCCGTGGTCCTGCTGTACCTCATTCTGGTGGCGCAGTTCCGCTCGTTCATGGATCCGTTTATCATTCTGCTGGCCTTCCCGCCAGGGTTGACGGGCGTCTTGCTGACCCTCTGGTTGACCGGCACCACGTTGAACGTGATGTCGTTGATGGGGGTGGTGATGCTGGCGGGAATCACCATGTCGGACAGCATTTTGATTGTCGAATTTGCGCATCACTTGCGGCGCGAGGGAATGGCGGTGCGGGAGGCTGTGGCGACGGCCAGCCGGGTGCGCTTGCGCCCGATCCTGATGACCTCGCTGGCCACCATTATCGGCCTCATGCCGATGGCGTTGAAGCTGGGGGAGGGCAGCGAATCGTATGCACCGCTGGCCCGCGCGCTGATCGGCGGCCTGAGCGTCTCCATGCTGGTTACCGTATTCTCGGTGCCTGCGGGATTCCTGCTGGCATACGCGCGTAGGCCCGAACGGGTCGGCCAGTAAGTCGTAGTACCAAAAATCCAGTACGAATAGGCCATATTCCAGGTAGAGAAATTCTATCGAAACGCTAGATTTAGCTTGACAAGGTGTGCCTAGTTGAGTAATTCTATCTGGAATAGGCCTCGCTGTTCTTTCGGCCAAGGGGTTGAAAAATAGCTATTTGAGTTCAGCCAGCGGGTTTGCTACTATTGCCCTTAAGTCAATTATTCAGATCGTAAATGGTATGTTAGCCTCTCTAGAAGAAGTTTTTGAATACGTTTTTGCCACGTGTCGGCGTAAGAGGCATTCGTGCCGGCCGATACAGATTCACGGAGGAAAATGCAAATGACGAATTTTGTTAAGTCCGGGACCCGGGCGCTGGCAGTCCTGGCGGCGATTGGCGTAGTGGCGGCGGGGGCCTACGCTCAACAGGCGGCTCAGGACGCGACTCAGCAGACTACCAAGCCCGATGTCCAGTCGGCCGGCGGCGGCTACGCGGTGGACGAAAATGGCCAGCCGCCCACGCCGATTGGCACCGTGCCACTTTTGTATCCCAGGCTGACTGGAATCTGGGCCGGGACAACGCCATCGCCATCGATCTCCGAGCAGTTCAATCAGTTGCTGCCCAAGTGGCTGCAATTCTCGGGTGAGCTCCGTGAGCGGTTCGAAGGCTATAGCGGGGCCAGCTTCAAACACAATTCAACCAATGATTACGACCTGCAGCGCATTCGGCTGGGTATGCAAATCAAGCCCACGAGCTGGGTGAAGTTCTATATCGAGATGCAGGATGCGCGTGTTTTTGGCATCACTCCAGCAGTGCCGCCCTACGAGGACACCTTGCAGCCCCAGCAAGCCTACGTCCAGTTCGGCCCTTCGGAAGGAAACGGCTTCAGCTTGCAGGGCGGCCGCTTCGCCATGAGTTATGGCAACAACCGCCTGATCGGCGATTCCTGGTGGATCAACGCGGCGCGTACTTTCGACGGCGCCCGTGCCGCCTACCAGCAGGGCCGGTTCCGGATAGACGCCTTCGCCACCTCCGTTGTGATCGTGCGCGAGGGCGTGATCGATCATCAGCTCGCGGGCAACAACTTGTACGGGCTGTATGCCACCGCTAAGAATGTGATTCCGCACGCCACTCTGGACCTTTACGAATTCTGGAATATTCGGCCCAGCTTCGCGCTGGAAGGGCTCAAAGCCGGCCACCTGAATGAATGGACCACCGGCTTCCGCTGGGTGGGAGCTCTGCCCGATAGCTTCGATTACCGTACCGAGATGGCTTATCAGTTAGGCACCCTTTCGGTGGACAAAATCCGCGCCTGGATGGGTCACTGGGTGCTCGGCTACACCGCTCAAAAAGCGCCGCTCCGGCCGCGATTCTTCTTTGAATACGATTACGGCTCGGGCAGTCCCAACGACAAGAAAGGGTACGACAACACGTTCGATCCGATCTATCCCAGTACGCACGATAAGCTGGGCTTGGCGGACCAGTTCGGCTGGCGCAATATTCGGGATGCCCGATTCGGCCAGGAATTCCATATCGCCCGCAAATGGACCGCAGCCACCAGCATCCACGATTTATGGCTGGCCAACGCGCATGATGCTCTGTATCCCGCGCGCGGATCGGTCATCGCGGATGTTCCCAGCGGGGCGGACGGTACCCACATCGGAGTAGAGTTGGACGCGCAGGCTATCTACACTCCTACGCGCCAGACCCAGGTCGATTTCGGCATCGGCCACGTCATCCCAGGCGAGTTTCTGAAAAAGACCACCCAGGGGGTGGCGTACACATATCCTTACATGCAGATGGAATACGTGTTCTAGTAATCCACCAGATGCTGAGCGCCGTCGATTATGATCGTGCGGCGCTCTTCAGCAGTTCACTCAGACCGTGAATGTCGGCGGGGCCGGCATCGCCGACCACAAAGTACCGCAAGCCGCCTTCCGTCCATATCTCGCTGTTGAAGTCCAGCTTCCGGCGCAGCGAGGATCGCGCATTCAGCCGGCTCAGTTCGGCGCGGTTTTGGAAGATGAATACCGATATCCGATGTTTCCCGATCTCGAACAGCAGTTGTGCGCCGGGGCTCTGCTGGAAGTAGGCGAGGCGGCCACCGATTA
>JBEKTJ010000137.1:0-19685 GCA_049516155.1 Bryobacteraceae bacterium | reverse complement strand
GACGATTATCTATATACCGATCGGGCAGCTTTCACCTGTGGCGCTGAAGAAGATCCGCGTGGTGCACGTGCTGGACGGGTATGATAAGCGGAAGGCGGCGAAGGAGTATATCTGGTAAGAAATCACCCGCCGCGTTTTGCCGGTGCGAGGATCTCGACTCTCGGAAAATAGCTGCGATAGCGTGCCGCATCGCGCGTGAGCAGTGCCAGACGACCAAAAGCCGCATGCGCGCCGACATAGAAGTCGGGAAGAGGCGAGGTGCGCAGACCGCCGCGGCGACGGTACTGGAGGAAACTCTTCCCGGCCAGGAAGGCAGCCTCCCAGGCAGCGATTCACACTGATACAAAGCTGCGGGAAAGGGCGCATCCGGAGCCTCGATGCTTGAATAACCGACGTATGCAGCAGACCCAGGCGGCTGCGAATTTCCTATGGAATAGTAACTTGCCCTTTGCTGGTGATCTGCATCGTAATACTCCTGCCGGTAACAGCAGTCCAAAATGGTTCTGTGCGTAAGCCGTAGTGTGGCCAAAGAGGCTAAAACAAGCCTGCCCAGCAAGCCAGCTTCAAATCCGATTTCGCGCGGCGAGTTTGGCGGCTTTGGCGCGCCGAAGAAGAGCCGTGTGACGCACAATGCAGGATGGGTGTGGCAAACCGAAGGTGGCCCATCTTCAGCGTTGCTGTGCTACCCGCGTGTGGGCGGCCAGCGCACCAAGGGCCACTGCGTCTCCGCTTCAATCGCCAGCAGACGGTTATACTTCGCCAACCGCTCCGACTGGGTGATGGATCCGGCCTTGAATTGATCGGCACGCCAGCCCACCGCGAGATCGGCTACCCAGTTGTCCTCCGTTTCGCCGCTGCGAACGCTGATGGTCACCTGCCATCCGGCCTCCCTGGCGAGCCGGCCTGCTTCGGCGGCCTCGGTCAACGTGCCGATTTGGTTGGGCTTCAGCAGCAGCGTATTGCAGGCCTGCGCCTGGATGGCGCGGCGGATGCGCGGCGGATTCGTGCAAAGCAGGTCGTCGCCCACCACCAGCGCGCGCTTCTCCAGCGCAAGGCGCAGTGTGGGCCACCAATCCCAGTCGTCTTCGGCCAGACCGTCTTCCACGCTCACGATGGGGTAGCGCTCCACCCAGCGGACCAGCCGGGCGATCATCCCGGCGCTATCGAGGGCTACGCCATCCAGATGATACTGGCCGGTTCTGTGGAAGTGGCTGGCCGCCACATCGAGCGCCAGCATCACATCGGAGCCTGGCCGGTAACCCGCCGTCTTAATGGCCACCATGGCGGTTTCGATCAACTCTTCGGTGCTCTCGCAGGGTGGCGCCAGTCCGCCTTCGTCGGCGGTGAGCAGCCGCATGCCGTAGCGCTTCAAAACCAGGGCGGCAGCGGCCTGATAGACGTCGTAAGCCATAGCCAGCGACTCGTCGATGGTGGTGGGGCGGGCGGGTACGATCAGCACGTCCTGGATGGCGACCTGCCTGCCAGCGTGCTTGCCGCCGCTAAAAAGGTTGATCGTGAGGCGCGGCAGAGTGTCCGGCGAGTGCCCAAGTACCTCCGCGAAATACTGGTATAAGGGCATACCGCGCCCTTGCGCGGACGCGCGCGCGAACGCGACTGAGACGGCTAGAATGGCATTCGCGCTTAGGCGGGATTTGTTGGCCGTGCCGTCCAGTTCGATCAGGGCATGGTCTAATTCGGCTTGGCCGGGGAAATCGCGGCCCGCCAAGGTTTGATGGATCTCGCCCGAGACGCTGGCGACAGCCTTGCGGCAGCCGAAGCCGCCGTAGCGCCGTGGATCGCGATCGCGAATCTCCAGCGCCTCGGCCGTGCCAGTGGATGCGCCCGAGGGAACGGAGGCGGATGCCGAAACGCCCCCTGCCAGGCGGCAGGTTGCGTTGACAGTCGGACGGCCCCGGCTGTCAAGGATTTCGGCGGCGGTTAGACGCTCGATGATAGGCATAGTTGTTCTTCGAATATAGATATAAGATCCGCGATACTGGTTGGCGCTGCGGGAATAATCCGCAGTACCGCATCGCGCTGGCGGATGCGCTCGGCCGGGTTAAGATACTCGAGCGGCGACCGGCCCACCGTGCGCGCAAGCAGGCAGGCCAGCGTGTGGCGCACCGCGCGCGCTTCCAGGTCCGCCGCCCTTGCCGGCCCGAGCGCTTCCGAATAGATGCGCCAATACTCCAGGGTGCCCGCGGCGAACTCGCGCCCCAGCGCCGGCAGGTGGTGCGCCTTGCTCAGGAAATGCGTCAGCGAAAAACCTAGATCGAAGGCCGGGTCGCCGAAGTGAATCACTTCGTGATCCAGCAGCACCAGGCGGCCTTGGTGTATGAGTATGTTCTTGGGGCTGTAATCGCCGTGCACCAGGGTGATGCGGCAGGCCAGCGTTTCGCGAATCAGGGAATCCAGAAACGTAGCGGCTTCCGACGCCTGCTGCGCGGAATAGCCGTAATAAGGCTCCAGACGCAGCGATTCGAAGAAGCCGCGATCGCCGAATATTTCCGCGACGTCGGCACGCCCCCAGGCTTCGCGGTGAATGGCCGCGAGCAGCATGGCGAACTGCCGGAAGTGATCCGGGCAGACGCGGCCGGCGAGCAGCATCGTTTTCCAGTTGTCGTGCGGCTGCGGGACGGCCTGCATGGCCAGCAGATGCCGATCGCGATCTTCAAACAATAGCGGCGTGGTCGATCCGGGCGGAGTCAGGCGCGCCAGCCATTCCAGGCCCAGGGCTTCGCGATGAATACGTTCCGGCGAACTGAACCAATCGACGGGAACGCGCAGCTTGGCCAGGGCCTGTTTCAGAACCCACGCCTCGCCCGATTCGCGCTCGACCCACACGGTCCGGTTTGAGACGCCGCCCGGCAGAGTCGCGATGCGCGGCCGCTCACCGGTCTCGATGCGGCCGGTCCGCTGCAAATAAGCGAACAAAGCCACCGGGTCTTCGATATTGAGTTCGTCAGGCAACGGCGGCAACCGTATTCATTTCCATGGCCGCATAGGCGCAGCCCACCACCACCAGGAACATGGTGAGCACTTCGCTATCGCCCAAGTTGTATTCGAAGCAGCCGGCGACCAGGGTGGCAATCACCACCGCCACAGCGCCGTGCAGCACGAATTTCAAGTCGCTGCGCCCCGGCGGGAGCCGCCAGACCCGCCGCAGACAGTCCCATAGGATCTGGCCCAGCATCCACAGCATCAACAGCATGGTCGGAATGCCGCGCTCGGCCGCGTATTGCAAGTAGATATTGTGCAGGTGGCCGTACCAGCCCTCCGGCAGCGGCCGCGGGATATCGGGCGGCACGTAGCGATCGAACTGCAGCTTGATCTCTTCGGGGCCCAGACCGAACCAGGGATGCGCGCGGATCATCTGCAGGCCCGTGCGCGAAGTGACGATGCGGAACTGGTTGGAATCCAACTTGCCGGGATTGAGCATGGATGAGAAACGCTCGTGAATGGAAGCCGGCGCCAGCAATGCGATCAGCAGCAGAACCACCGGCAGCGCCAATGCCAGCACCCGCTTCCAGAACCAAAGCAGATAGATTCCGGCGCCGGCGCTGGCCAGCCAGATGCTGCGGGTGAATCCCAACAGCAGTGCGAGTGCCATTAGAAAAGCGCACAGCAGCCATAGCCAAGCACGTTTGCGCGCAATGCAACCGAAGAAAAGGAACCCCGTGGTCATCAGCAGCGCGAACATTTCCTGGCCCCCGAAAGTCATCCAATGGCTGGTGAAGCCGGTGATACGCTCGGCAATGTAATATTCGTAAAAGCTGCGGCCTTGGGCGTGGGCTTCCTGCACTTTGTGGCCGAACTGCACCAGGCCGCGCAACGCAGTCAGCGTCCCCGCGCCCGCCCAACAGAGGAACAGCCGCCGGATCACAACCATGTCGCGCAGGGTTGAGAAGACCACCAGCAGGGTAGTGAATACGAAGATTTTGCGCACTTGCGGCAGCCCGGCCGCAGGGTTGGGCGAAAGGGCCAAGGAGATCAGCGTGCCCAACAGGAATAGGCCCAGCGGAAGCCAGATGCGCGGCAGCCGCATGCGCCCGCCCGAGAGCAGAAGGGCCGCCAGAGCCAGCGCCAGCAGGATTTGTGAGGCGGCGATGGAGAAGAGAATGGCTACCGCCGAGCCGAACGTCAGCCATCGCGCGATGCGGAAAAGGAGCGGTTCGGATGAGTCCATGAACATCTTTAGTATACGTGGCGTGCGCAGAGTTGCCGGTGCGAGCGCGGTAAGCTGTAAGGATGACACGCCAGATAGTGACCGGCTTTGGACGAATTTCTCCGATGGGTTGGATGGCTTGGATCGTTTGCGGGGGCGCCGCCGCGCAGACAGTGCCGCCGCAAGTTCCGGATAACTTGAAGGTTCCCGGCACGCAGGTGGTTCTGCTGAAGGCCTTGGGCAAGGGAAAACAGATCTACGTTTGCAGCGCGAAGCCGGGGGACGATAGCCAGTTCGCGTGGACGCTCGACAGGCCGCAGGCAGACCTGATGGACGAAAAAGGCAATGTGATCGGGAAACATTACAAAGGCCCGGTTTGGGAAGCGGCGGACGGCAGCAAGGTCGCGGGGCAGGTACAGCAGCACGCGAACGCACCCAGCGCGGACGCGGTGCCTTGGTTGTTGCTGAAGGCCACGTCACACGAAGGGAGCGGCACATTCGCCCACGTTACCTACATTCAACGCGTGGACACCGAGGGAGGCTTGGCGCCGGCATCGGGCTGCGACAAGTCCCATGCGGGCGCCGAGGCGTTAGCCGAGTATCGGGCCACTTACTTCTTTTACGTCCCGCGACCTTGACGGTCAACCCGCTGGTAGATCAATCGCAGCGGTATCGCCACCCCGATGGGATCGATTTTCAGCTCTTCGTCCGGACCTTGGCAGTCGCGAAAAGTCCATGCGCCATCCGGCTGGCGCGTGAACTGCTCGATACGGACCTCTTCCTGACTCACCCAGACGTAATCTTTAAGCGAACCGATGGTGCGGTACTGCTCGAACTTCAGGCCGCGATCGTACTTCTCGGTGGAAGGCGACAGAATCTCGAAGATCGCGATAGGGTTGGTGAGGTTGTCGTCATGCTCGTCCGCCGTCACGGGCTGGCAAGCCACCGCGACATCCGCATACAGGTACGCCCGGCTGGACACCTTAATCCGGCAGTCGGAACCAAAAGCTTCGCAGGGGCTGCCGCGCAGAGCGGCGTAAAGTTCCCCAGCCAGGTTCCGCTGCAGCCGACGATGGCGCATCGACCCACCGGCCATGGCGAAGACCTCGCCGTCCACAAGTTCGCTGCGGAATTCCGCCGCGCGCTCGGTGGCCAGGTACTGCTCTTCGGTGACCTTCGAAATTGGATTCGACGCCATCAGTTCGTTGCCGGTGGGATGCTGACGCGACGGTAAATCCTCTGCAACCGGATCGCGACCCCAATCGAATCGATCTTCAGTTCCTGGTCCGAACTCTGGTAGTCGTGCAAGGTCCATCCGCCATCCGGCTGGCGGGTGAACTGCTCGACCCGGACCTGTTCCTGATTGACCAACACGTAGTCTTTGAGCGAATCGATCGTGCGGTAGAGCTGAAACTTCAGGCCGCGATCGTACTTCTCGGTAGACGGCGACAGAACCTCGAAGATTGCCACAGGGTTAACGAGGTTGTCGTCATCTTCGTCGATGGCGTGCCGCTCTCCGCAGACTACCGTAACGTCCGGGTACACGTACGCCCGGCTCGACACCCTCACCCGGCTATCGGAACCAAAGGGTTCGCAATCGCTTTCCTCCAAAGCCAAACCGAGCTCGATAATCAGATTCCGCTGGATGCGTCCGTGGCGGTTTGTCCCGCCGGACATGGCGAACATCTCGCCATCCACGAATTCGCTACGGAATTCCGCCGCGCGCTCGATGGCCAGGTACTGCTCTTCAGTGATCTTCGAAATTGGATTCGACGCCATTCAGTTCGTGTCCGGCGGGATGGCCACCTGGTCGTAGATCCGCCGCAGTGGGATCGCTACGCCAATGGAATCGATCGTCAGCGTTTCGTCCGGGCCCTGGTAGTCGTGCAAGGTCCATGTGCCATCCGCCTGACGCGTGAACTGCTCGATACGGACCTGCTCCTGGTTGACCAAGACAAAGTCTTTCACCGAATCGATGCTGCGGTAAAGTTGAAATTTTAGGCCGCGATCATACTTCTCGGTAGAGGGCGACAGGACCTCGAAAATCGCCACCGGTTCGACGAGGATGTCGTCGTCCTGGTCGATTGCCGCCCGCTCTCCGCAGACCACTGTTACGTCCGGGTACACGTACGCCCGGCCGGGCACCTTGACCTTGGAATCGGAACCAAAAGGCCCGCACGCGCTACCTCGCAGGGCCAAATAGAGTTCCCCTAACAGATTCCGCTGGATTAAGCCGTGGCGGTTCGTACCGCCGGACATGGCGAACATCTCGCCATCCACGAATTCGCTGCGGAATTCCGCAGCGCGCTCGATGGCCAGGTACTGCTCCTCAGTGAACTTCGAAATTGGATTCGACGCCATTCAGTTCGTGTCCGGCGGGATGGCCACCTGGTCGTAGATCCGCCGCAGTGGGATCGCTACGCCAATGGAATCGATCGTCAGTGTTTCGTCCGGGCCCTGGTAGTCGTGCAAGGTCCATGTTCCATCCGCCTGACGCGTGAACTGCTCGACCCGGACCTGTTCCTGATTCACCAACACATAATCTTTGAGCGAATCGATGGTGCGGTAGAGCTGAAACTTCAGGCCGCGATCGTACTTCTCGGTGGACGGCGACAGGACCTCGAAAATCGCAACTGGTTCGATGAGGATGTCGTCGTCCGGGTCGATTGCCGCCCGCTCTCCGCAGACCACTGTTACGTCCGGGTAGACGTACGCCCGGCTCGAAACCTTAACACGGGAATCGGAACCAAAAGGCTCACATGCGCTACCCCGCAATCCCATATAGATTTCGCCAAGTAGATTCCGCTGGATACGCCCGTGACGGTTGGTACCGCCGGACATAGCGAACATCTCGCCATCCACGAATTCGCTGCGGAACTCGGCCGCGCGGTCGATAGCCAGGTACTGCTCTTCAGTGAGTTTGGAGACTGGGTTCGATGCCATTTCAGTTCGTATCCGGTGGGATTTCAACCTGATCGTAAATCCGCTGTAGCGCGATCACGACGCCGATAGCATCGATTCTTATCGCTTCGTCCGGACCCTGGTAGTCGCGAAATGTCCAAGTACCATCCCGTTCCCGCGTGAACTGCTCGACACGGACCTGTTCCTGATTGACCAGGACATATTCCTTGAGCGAATCGATGCTGCGATAGAGCTGAAATTTCAAGCCGCGATCGTACTTCTCGGTAGACGGCGATAGAACCTCGAAGATCGCCACCGGATCGAGGAGGATGTCGCTATCCTCGCCCGTAGTTTGCGGCTTTGTGCAGACTACCGTGACGTCCGGGTAGACGTACGCCCGGCTCGATACCTTGACCCGGCTATCGGAGCCAAAAGGCCGGCACGCGCTCCCGCGCAACGCCATATACAATTCCCCAAACAGATTCCCCTGGATCGCGCCGTGCCGGTTTGTCCCGCCGGACATGGCGAACATCTCGCCATCCACGAATTCGCTGCGGAATTCCGCCGCACGCTCGATCGCCAAATACTCCGCTTCAGTAAGTTTAGAAACCGGATGCGACGCCACAGGGCACCTCTCCGCAGTTTAGCACCGCCCGTCGCGCTCCAAAGTGACAGCCCTGTCACACTCGATCGAGGCGAGGCGCCAACCCTGTCACTACACGTCCGCTGGGTCTGAACCGGATCTATGTATTTTTCAACACTTTGGCTCGCGCCGGCAAAATGGCTTGCAATGTGCAATGGGTAAGGCGACTGGAGACAAACATGACTTTCGACTTGCCCATCGCCGAACGAAAACTGAGAAACACCGAGCGCCTGGTTCACCAGGGTATGTGGCTGCTGTTCCTGATTGCCGCGGGCCTCATGGTAATTGTCCGCCGCAGCGCTCCCGCGCGCACGGGGTCGGTCTGGATCCTCGGTTGCGCCATTCTGGCTTTCATGCTCTCGTTCGCCCTGCGCGATGTAGTGCGCAAGCTTGTGCGCCGGAACACCGAAGACAAGATCGTGAAGGACGTCAAGACCTTTCTTGAGAGACAGCCTGTGGGTCCGGTCGAGCGGCCGGCGCCTCCCAAAGTCGAATCCAGCCCCGCACCCAGCCCCGAGAACGCCGTGCCCTCGAGGCCGGCCGGCTTCGTCACATTGAAGGACGCCGTGGACTACCGCTCAACGTTTGGATATCCCGTCGTATTCGACGCCTTTCCATCGCGCGAGTCCGCAACCGTCAAGACGGACTTCTATGCGGTGCTGATGCCGGTGCCGCACAACTGCTGACACGCCGGACGGCAATCAGGCACGCTTCTTCCGGCCGGTTGCCTTGCCCGGTTTGGCAGCCTTAGCCGGCACTGCCGGGTCGGCGGGCTTGTAGCTCAGCGCCTTGCCTACCGCGTCCACGATGGTACGGAGGCACTTGACCCGCCCAAACCATTTGAAGTTCGATTCCACCACCGTCCAAGGCGCGGTGAGCGTGCTCGTACGCAGCAGCATGTCCTCCACGGCTTCGTCGTAGCGGCCCCATTTTTCGCGGTTACGCCAATCCTCCGGCGTCAGTTTCCAGCGCTTGTACGGTGTGGTCTGGCGCTTTTCGAACCGTTTTAGTTGCTCCTCGGGACTGATCTGCAGCCAGAACTTCACCACGATTCCGCCGGCATCCACAAGTTGCCGTTCGAAATCGTTAATCTCCCGATAGGCCCGCTTCCAGGCATCCTCCGTGCAGAAGCCCTCCACACGCTCCACCAGCACGCGGCCGTACCAGCTCCGGTCGAAGATCAGGATCTGCTTTTCGTCGGGCGGCAGCAGCCGCCGCCAGAATCGCCACAGATAATGGTGCGTCTTGTCCTCGCCCTCGGGCGCGGCGATGGGAAACACTTCGTACCCGCGCGGGTCCAGCTTTTCCGTCAATCGGCGAATCGTGCCGCCCTTACCCGCCGCATCGCGGCCTTCAAACACCGCCACCAGCGAGCGCTTCCGGCGGTAAAGCTGCCATGCCAGCTCGCGCATCTGCACCTGGTAGCGCAAGAGATCGCGCTCGTATTCCGCTTTCGAGAGGCGCTTGTCCAGATCCAGAGTTTCCAGCATGCTTTCCACCTAATGTTTACAGCCGGTCATGCCTGCCGCGCCGCGCGCTTTCCGGCGGCCGCTTTCAGCGCGCGGATGAGGGCTTCGAAAACCGCGATCCGCGTCCAGTACCGGTCGGTAGCCTCGACGATAGTCCAGGGTCCCCATTCCGATTCGGTACGCTCCAGCATCTCTTCCACCGCTACCAGATACTTGCCGTATTCCCGGTGGCGCTTCCAGTCGGCCTGCTGTACCTGCCAGCGCGTGAGGGGATGGCTTTCCAGCCGCTTGAACCGCTGTTTTTGTTCTTTCTTGGAGATGTGGAAGAAGAGCTTGACGATGGCATACCCGTCGTCGGCCAGCGTGCGTTCGAAATCGGCGATGTCGCGATACGCCTTTTGCCACTCGCTCTTGGGCGTGATCTTCTCTACGCGTTCCTCCAGTACCCGGCGGTACCAGCTCCGGTCGAAGATGGCCATTTGCCCGTAATTCGGAATATGGTGCCAGAACCGATAGAGCCAGGGCATGTGCAACTCGTGGGTGCGCGGCTCGCGGATCGCGTGCAGCCGGAAGGCGCGCGGCTCCAGGCGGCTGGTGAGCACGTTGATGCACGTGCCTTTGCCGGCCGCCTCCCAGCCCTCGAAAACAATGACGCTGGGCAAGCCCGCCTCCGACGTGGCAAGCTGCAACTCGTAGAGACTTGCCTGCAAGGCGGGCAGGCGGGCCTTATATTCTTCCTTGGGTAGGGCGCGGGTCAGATCGACCTTTTCCAGCATTATGCGTCGATTCTAACGCCAATGTGGCGCAGAAGCCGACGGCCGGGGTAGTTCTTTCGGACAAACAAACCCAAAGATATTGATTACAAATGATTTGAAATTGCACTACCGTTTCTTCAACTGCTCCGGAAAAACCGCATACCCTTCCGGCGGCGGATACAACGAGAACAGGAGTTCCAGGCGCTTGCGCAGGTGGCGGCTGGGCATCTGGCGAGGCCCGGTTTCCACGTCGATATCGCAGCAGGTGCCGTGCAGATATAGCGTTAGCGTATCCTCAAACGACTGCCGCGCGTAATCGCGAAACAGCTTGGTTTCCTTGCGGATGTTGGCCTGGCGCCGAACTAGGGACTGTTTCAGGTGCCAGCTTCGCTCATCCACCTCGCCATGCACTTCCGCGCTCAGTTCCTCGCGTAATTGCCGATAGAATGATTCCCGTTCCGCAGGCGGCCAGTTATCCGCCACCAGCGCAGCCAGCGCATTGTAGAAAGTGTAATGATAATTGGCGATGTCTTCGTCTTTGGTCGACAGTACCAGGATTTTCATTTCACCGCCGGCCGCCCGCGAGGCCGACACCTGGCGCCCTTCGGCTGGTTTTTCGAAGCTGACGAGGTCGCCCGTGCGGCCGTTCCCTTTCTCCAGGTACGGCACCAGCACCAGCCCGACCGTCCCGAGATCGGCGCAAATGGCAAGAGATACGGCCGCAATGGGATCGTGCAAATACTGCCGCACGTCTTCCTCCGCCATGGAAGGGGTACAGAAATAAGAAAACGTATTTGTAAGCGGGATGAATTGGCCGCGGCAGCGGGTGGCCAAATCCGCGACCGTAAGGCGCGGCTGGCCGTTCTCAGTGGACATTCGTTGCAACCCGATTGTATCAGACGGGCGCTCCGTAAGCGATTGCGCCCCATCGCGGCCTTTCGCAGGATGCCTGTCCTGCCTCAGCATTATTCGCGGCGCGTTAGCTCAGCAGTCCCGGTACCCGTTTGCGCCGGGAGTGCGCAATAACACTTGTAAGTTATCCGCGGAGCCAGCTATGATGACAACATCCATGGCCTGCCCCAAATCTGCCAATACCCACTCGCAAAAAGCTACGCTTAGCGAAACCATTTCCGGGATTAACCGCCGGTCGTTCATACGATCGCTGGCGGCCGGCTCCGCTATTTTGGCTGCCGCTAAGACGTCAAAAGGCACTACAGCTCCTGCCTTCCAGGTAGGCGTCGGATATTCCAGCAACCCGTATACCGCGGCATCTACCGCGTTGTCCGCTTGCGCGCAGTTTCCCACCAGCCTGGCCGGGCAGACTGTGGTGATCAAACCCAACCTGGTGGTTCCCAAACCGTCTTCCTCGGGCGCCACGACGGATCCGAATGTGGTGAAGGCAATCGTGGATATGTGTATCGCCGCGGGCGCGACCAAGATTTTCATCGTCGAAGCTCCGCTGCCCGGAAACGGTCCCTACTGGGGTCCGTGCGGTTACGCGGCGATCTTTACGGCGAAGGCCTATCCACAAGTGACACTGACTAATTTGGTGACGGGGACATATGTGTTAACTCCAGTGCCGGGCGGCGGCTCCGCCTACCAGCAGATGTACGTCCCGTCGATCGTGCTCGAACCTAATACTTTCTTTATTAGCGCGGGCAAACTGAAAACACACGTAGACGCCGTGGCCACGCTATCCATGAAAAACCTGGTGGGCCTGGCTTCCGAACCAGCCTACGCGACTGTCCCCGCCGACACAGACCTTCCGCGCCACGACTTGCATTTGCGCAGTATCAATCAGTCCATTATCGATCTCAACATGATCCGGCCGATCGATTTCGCGGTGATCGACGGCGTTTGGGGCATGGAGGGCGACGGTCCGACAGCCGGAACGCCGGTGGCCACGAATGTAGTACTGGCCGGCCTGAACGCGGTGGCGGTGGACCGGGTGGGTCTCAATGTGATGGAGTTTGTGCAAAATTCCGCCGAGGCGACCTATGTGACGTATTTGGACTATGCGTCGGAAGCGGATCTGGGTCCGCCCAGTTTCAACGACGTCGCGCTGCTGGGCGACACATATACCCCGTTTCCGTTCGTTCCAGCGACGGTGCCCCCGATTCTGTGGGCGCCGACTTGCACGCCGAACACCATTTCGATCTCGGCCGGCGGTTCGACGACCATCAAGTACGCCATCCCGACGGAATGTTTCACGCACGCGGCCATCATCCAGGACAACGACGTCACGCCCGGCGTGACTGTTATCCAGACGCTGCACACTTTTAAAGCCGTTAAATCGCCGGGAGAGAGCCTGACCTGGAACGGGCTGAATAGCAGCGGAAGTCCGGTCGCGCCCGGGGTGTATTACGCCCAAATCCAGGCCATTCCATCGCCAAGCAACACCGCAAACGACAATTATGCGGTGGGCAGGATCACGGTTACCGCTTAGGGAAGTTCGACGCTGTTGCCTCCTAAAATATTTGGGGCTGTAAAACTCCCGTTACTTATAGGGATGTTACACTTCGAATCGGTTCATACCGGCGAATTTGTAACTGACTTATGCAGTAACGGAGGACTCGAATGCACCGATGGCTTTTATTGCCGCGTCCGGCAATATTGGCAGCACTATTAGTGACATTACCGCCGCCATGCCCGGCCGGAGAAGCTCCGCCGGAGCGCGGCCCGCTGCGACTGACTCTGAAGCGCGCGGTGCAATTGGCGCTTTCGCCGGAAGGCAACACCTACATCCAGCTTTCCGACGAGAACCTGCGCCAAGCCAAATCCCGGACCGCCGAGGTGCGCTCCGCGCTGCTCCCAGACATCGAGGCCCAAGCCTCGCAAACCACCGCCATGCGCAGCTTGGCCGCCTTGGGCCTGGACCTGGCGGCCAGCGACACCCTTCTGGGGGCCGCCAAGGCTCCCCCACCATGTACGGCGAGTCCGGTGATCTGCAGCGTCCTGAACACCGCCGAAGCGCCCCTGCTGGCCGACATCGCGAGTAAGATTCCGCGGGTAGTGGGTCCTTTCAACTCGGTGGACGTGCGCGCCCGCCTGACCCAAAACGTTTTGGACTTCAGCAGCATCCGCCGGTATCAATCCTCGCGTGCCGCGTTTCGCGCCGCCAAGGGCGACCGCGGGGCCACCGACAACTCGGTCTCCGCATCGGTGGCCAAAGCGTACCTGGCCGCGCTGCGCGCCGATGCCGACGTGGAGGCCTATCAAGCCAACGTATCGCTGGCCGAGGCCGTGCTAAAGCAGTCGGAGAACCAGAAAAGCGCAGGCACCGGCACGGGTATCGAGGTCACCCGCGCGAAGGTGCAGCTTGCCAATGAAAACCAGCGCCTGCTGGTGGCCCGGAACCAACAAAACGACGCGCACCTGGAGTTGCTGCGGGTCATGGGCCTGAATCTGGCAACCGAGCTCGAGCTTACCGACAAGCTCAGCTATGAACAAGCGGATGCCATCTCGCTCGAGCAGGCAGAGGCCAAAGCCTTGCAGAACCGTCCGGATGTGAAGGCGCAGGCCGAACGCGAAGCCGCTTCACGCCTGAATGCCAATGCCGTCAAGGGCGAGCGCCTGCCAAGCTTGGTTGCCTACGCGGACTACGGGACCACTGGAGTCAACGGCGACACCGTGACCTTGCTGCCCACACGGGATTACGGAGTCTCCCTGCGCGTGCCGGTCTTCGACGGCGGACGGCGGGACGCCCGGCGCGCCAAAACGGCCTCCCAATTCCGCCAGGAGCGCGTGCGCAGTAACGATCTGCATGAGCAAATCGAGTTGGAAGTGCGCAAGGCCCTCGACGGCTTGCATTCCGCCGAGGAGCAGGTGACAGTAGCGGAAGCCGGACTCTCGCTGGCGCAAAACGAGTTCACGCAGGCGCGCCGGCGCTACGAGGCGGGAGTCGCCAGCAGCCTGGAAGTCACCGATGCGCAGACGCGCCTGGACCGCGCCAGCGATAATCGGATTGCCGCACTGTTCAACCACAACATCGCCCGCATCGATTTGGGCCAGGCCACCGGCACGATCCAGGAGCTGTTGCAGCGCGATCCGGCCAGCGAACCCCGGAAGCCGGTGATGACCGAGCCGCGGGGTCCGGAGACCACAGCGGTGATATCGGAGCTGTTGGCCGGACCGCCCCCGGAATTGTCCGCCCCGCCGGAAGCAGCCGAAATGGCGTCGATCACCCCGGTAAAGATGGAAGCTGCCCGCGCCGCCAGACCCGCGTCCGCACGAAAGGCCGCGCCCAGGCGGCGAGCGCATCGCCGGACGCACCGGCGGCCGGCAACTGGGAAGACCCGGCGAGCAACCAAAACCGTCTGATCGCCGTCCAACCCAGCAGGGTATCTTTAAATACGCCGTATGCGGGCAGCGCTCGGCCGCGCCTGCTATAATGGCTGCGGGTTTCCCGAATTTTGAAAAATAGACTAAACCTATGAACAGCCGTATCAAATACTTGGTGGTTACCACCTCTACCTGCGTGATGTTGCTGCTGCTTCTCGGTACGGTAAGGGGCCGCAGCGCCTCCAGCGACCGGCCGTATCCACAGCTTGGCGTGTACACGGAAGTGCTGCACCGCATCAAGAGCGAATACGTGGAAGAGCCGGATATGAAGAGCGTCACGCTGGGCGCCCTGAACGGACTGCTCGAATCCGTGGATCCCTTCGCCAGCTATCTGAATGCCGACCAGTACAAGGATTATCTGAAGAATAAGGACGCGCACAAGGCTGGGGTCGGCTTGGTGCTCGCCAAGAAATTCGGATTCGTCGGTATCGTCGGCGTGACTCCCGGATCGCCGGCCGCCAAGGCGGGTTTGGCCACCAACGACATGCTGGAAACCATCGGTGGCGTGGCCACGCGGGATATGCCGCTGGCTTACGCCAGCCTGCTGCTGGAAGGCGACCCCGGGTCCAACGTGGAAATGACGGTGGTGCGGGTGCGTCGGCCAGAACCGCAAAAGATCAAGCTGACGCGCGCGGCTATCGTATATCCGCCGGTCGCCGAAAAAATGCTGGCGGACAATATCGGGTACATTCAGCCATCCACGCTGGCGCCGGGCAAAGTGAGGGAGATCGCGGCGGCGGTGCAGTCGCTGCAGAAACAGGGCGCGCAGAAGCTGATCCTGGATCTGCGGAATTGCGCGGTGGGCGAGCCCCAGGATGGGATTGCGCTGGCGAACCTCTTCCTGGCCAAGGGCGAAATCACTTATTTGCAAGGCCAGAAGGTGCAGCGCCAGGACTTTGAAGCGGATGCCGCCAAAGACATTACGAAGCTGCCTCTAGTGGTGATTACGAATCGGGGCACCGCGGACGGCGCCGAAATCGCCGCTGCCGCTCTGCTGGACGACAAGCGCGCCGAACTGGTCGGCGAGCGCACGTATGGCGATGCATCTCTGCGCAAAGCCGTCACCATGGACGACGGCGGTGCGATCATCCTTTCCGTGGCCAAGTATTATTCGCCCAGCGGCAAAGCCATCCAGGATGTGGGCGTGACGCCGGAAACCGTGATGTCGGAGCCCGAAACCGAGGTGGAACTCGATGAGAACGGCGAGCCCGTTCCCGAGACTCCGGATCAGCCCGAGCACAAGCAGCAGGAAGATCCGCTGTTGAAGAAGGCCATCGAATTGGCCAACGGCCAGCGGACGGCGTAGGACCGGAATTCCGGTCCGGCCGATTTCAGGGCAGCAGCTTGTTTGGGCTCTGCGCGTGGCGAATAAAAGCTTCCGCCTGCGCGTAGCCGCTCTCGACGCCCCTAAAGCGCGCGACTTGACTTTGCAGCGCGTAGAATTTATCGGGCGACTGAGAAGCGTGCGCATAGCATGCCAGGCGTTTGCGCGGCTCGGTCGCGGTGATATCCACAAAATCGGTGGGCGCGAACATTAGCGTATCCTCTCCATCGGAAACTTCGTAATAATAGAAGGCGAACTTCTTGCCGGTGGCCAGCCAGGCGTCATAAGCGAGCATGGAAATGGCGCGATGGTCGCGATGCCCATCGATGGGCCAATGGGTGAAGAGCACGTCGGGACGCGCGGCGTCGATCAGATCCCGGAATTCACGATAGTGTGCCGCGTCCACTACCGCGTGTCCGTCGCACTGGCCCGCGAAGAGGGGGCGCGCCTTCAGAATCCCGCAAGCCCGGTTGGCCTCGGCGACTCGCACGTTTTTGGCGGCGTCGTTCGCAGTGTCGGCCGGCGGTTCCGGACAAGTTTTCTCGCCGCGATTCAGATACAGCAGCGTGACATCGTCGCCCCGATCCGTATAGCGGGCGATGGTTCCGCCGCATCCGTACTCCGGATCGCCTGGGTGTCCGCCGGTGACGACGACCTTGAGCTTGCGGTCCGCGGGCGATGCCGGCGCGGCGGCCAGGAGCATGGCTTGAGTGAGCAGAGTGCGACGGGTGAGGGGCATGAATGCAATCCCGGTTGTTAGCTTGAATTCGAGCGTTAACACTACCTTAGCCCATTAGCCCGGCGGAAACGTAATCTGGTTGTGGATACCTGGATCTTCCCCAACTCACGATCGTCAGCCTAGGGTGACGCTGCAACGCTCCCATGCGACCAAATATCGTTTACTGTTATCAGGCTGAGTTTCTGAAGTTAACGATTGGCGAGGAGGTGAGTAAGTCTGCGCCTAGTTTCTGCCCGGCTTCCCCATTGTCAATGACAAAAGTGCAATTTATAAATATCACGTCTTCAAGTGTCAACTGCCGGTCGCTGTAGTGAACCTCGACGTTGCGGAATACGATATTCTTGCCGTACCTGTCATCCAGACTCAACGCCCCGCCCGTAAAGAACATCCATTGCGGGCCACCAGGGCCGTCCGCATTCAAATTGTTACCAAAGTAATCCCATCGAGCGGCCTGTTCCATAGGAACGGTAGGCCAAGCAACCTTCAGGCTCGGGGTGGCTTCCCTTTGACTTCAGGGCCGAATTCGTATTGCACTTGATTTGGTGCCCGCAGGTTCAAGCTGGTCTTGGGGACCAGTTCATCCTGGGAGTTTAGGGATGTTCGATAAGAGGCAAGTTGAAGCGCTATCTCCCATGCGCCTGGATCGTCTTTCGAAATTCGTAGAAAGTTGTTCCCGGCCTGTTCAGCAACATCTTTTGGCACCCGAAGCGATTGTCTTCTGATCTCAGCCAGGATTTCGCGTGCGGCTCTTTGGCTTTCCCGTCGCTCTGGTTGACTTGAGGTCATCAATAGGCGCAGCGAGGTCATCTGGGATTTTAGATCCGCCAAGTCCCTGGTGGTATTGGTTCGAAATTCAGCCTCCTTCTCCACCCGCGAGAAAGAATAATAACAGGCACCAATCGTAATCGCCGAAAGGGCTACAAACAGGCTGACAATGGTTGCGAGTGTTCCAATGTGGCGCAATTTCAGGAGAGCGTATGCCCAGCCCGTTGGGCGGAAATCCGCAACGGCCTGCTTTATGGCGGCATCGATCTTCCTGGTTATATTTTTCCAATCTTCTTGGTTGAGGGCCATATCCTCGGCATCGCAATCTAGGAATTGCATTGGTGCGCATCTCATTAAATGCACCTGGTGCCCGCCAAAGAGCGCACTTTCTTCGAAAGGCTTCATCGTAGCACCGTTCCTTCATCATCTATCGGCCCGTGTCTGCGGAACTGTAATGGCAGAGAGAGCCTTCAACCGGAGTGTATACCCGCATGGCATAATCAGCCATGCTAACGAAGGATACTACCTGCTATTTGGCCGAACTGGGGATCGGAATATTTAACCAACACAACCTCGGCACTCTCTGGGTTCTCTGGGTAATGGATGGTAGTGGTGTTGGGTTGTGTTGGTTAAGCGCGCTTTGCGGCGTGTCGACGCTAGGATTCGATGCCGCGCCGGTTTTTGTCGTGCGCCGCGGGCTTCAATTCCCCTACCAGCCAGCTATGGTATATTTATACATAGCAGTGCATAAATAACCAATGAGCCACGTCGCTGGAATCGTCGGGTTTCGCGGCTATAGCGGAGCCGAACTCGTCCGCATACTGCAACACCACCCGCACATCACGCCCCTGCTGCTGGAGCATCGCGAAGATGCCGCAGTTCATCCTCCTTCCCAGATCTCGGGCGGTCCCCGGCGGGCGCCGTACACCCCGGAACTCATCCGCGCCGAGGGGATTTCTATCGTCTTTCTGGCCACTCCGCCCGAAGTTTCCATGGAGTTGGCGCCTGCCCTGCTGGCCGCCGGCGCGCGGGTCGTCGACCTGAGCGGCGCCTTCCGTTTGCGCACACCGGAGGCCTACGCCGCCTGGTACAACTGTCCCCACACGCAGCCCGACCTGCTCGCGGAAGCCGCTTACGGGTTGCCGGAATTCTGCCGCGAGTGCATCCCCGCGGCGCGTCTGGTGGCGAATCCGGGCTGCTATCCGACGGCGGCCAATCTGGCGATTCGCCCGCTGCTAGACGCCGGCGTGGTGGACCGCACGGCGGGTATGGTGTGCGATGCCAAATCCGGCGTCAGCGGCGCCGGCCGCAAGGCGACGCTGGCCACCAGCTTCTGCGAGGTAACCGGAAATTTCTCGGCGTATGCCGTGCTGCGCCACCGGCACGTGCCCGAGGTGCTCATGATTTCCGGCTTGGAGGAGCGCGAATTCAGCTTCACCGCGCAGCTTCTGCCCGTGGACCGCGGCATCCTGGAGACGATTTACTTCCGCACGCAACGGCCGGCCAGCGCCCAAGATCTGCTGGCCATCTATGCGCAGCGTTATGCGAGCGAGGCCTTTGTCCGGCTGTATCCCGCCGGGCGGCTGCCGGATCTGCACGCGGTGCTGCGCACGAACTATTGCGACATTGGGGTCACGGTGGACGCCGGCACGGGACGCGCGGTGGTGGTCAGCGCGATCGACAACCTGGTGAAGGGCGCGGCCGGGCAAGCGGTGCAAAACATGAATCTGATGCTCGGGTATCCGGAGGCGGAGGGGCTGCTGTGAAGTTGCTGGTCAAACTCGGCGGCACGCTGCTGGATACGGACGCGACGCGCGCGCGGCTGGCGCGGCAGCTCGCGGCTATCTCGAGGACGGTCTCGACGGTGGTGGTCCACGGCGGGGGGCGGCAGATGACGCGCTACCTCGCCGAACGCGGGGTGGAAAGCCGGTTCGTCAATGGACTGCGGGTGACCACTCCGGAGGTCCTGGATGCGGTCGTACAGGTGGTCGCGGGCAGCGTCAATCGCCAGTTGGTGGCGGCCTTGAACCTAACGTCGCACGGCGCGGGTGCGCGGGCCGTTGGCCTATGCGGCGTCGACGGGGGCTTGGTGGAAGCCGAACAGATGGACCCGGCGCTGGGCAGTGTGGGGCGTGTCACGCGCGCGGATCCGGCGCTGCTCAGTGCGCTGTTGGCGGCCGGCTTCCTGCCGGTGATCGCCTGTGTGGTGGGGGACCGGGAAGGCCGCCTTTACAACGTCAATGCGGATCAAATGGCGGTGGCCTGCGCGGTGGCGTTCGGCGCGGACACATTGATCTTTCTCACCGATGTGGAAGGTGTTTTGGATGCGGATAAAAGGGTCGTGCCGAGGTTGACGATGGCCGGCGGCGAGGCATTGATCGCCGCGGGCGTCGCCACCGGCGGCATGTTGGCCAAGCTGGATGCGGCGCATAGTGCGTTGCGCCAAGGCGTGCCGCAAGTGCGCATCTGCGCGGGCGCGGCCGAGGGCGTTCTGGAACGAATACTGGCCGGCGAAGAGGTGGGCACGCGCCTGGCGCTGGAGGAGGTCTGCACGGGATGATCAGCGGTCTCAGAGAAGATGCC